>CALEGL010000297.1 GCA_937876495.1 uncultured Bifidobacterium sp. | reverse complement strand
GCAGCGAAGGGTGAAGAGGCGCGTCGTCGGATCCCCGGACACCATCGGAATCGGGAATTCCGGAGGAACCCTGCGTCAGGCGGCGCTGCCATCGGGAACGTTCCTGAAGACCTCATGATGCGACTTGAGCACGCCGATGCGATTCAGTGGCCAGAAGGTCACAAGCCCCACGCCCACCACGTCGGAGATGGGCACCAGACCGTCGTCGCCGTCGTCCTGATGGTAACGGGAGTCGGCGGAGTTGGCGCGGTTGTCGCCCAGCACGAAAACATGGCCGGCGGTGACGCTGACGGAGAACGCGAAGGAGCTGGGGTCGACCCCGGGGCGGATGTACGAGGATTCGTCGACGGCCACGCCGTTGATGGTGACCGGATATCCGGCGCCCTTGCACGCCACGACGTCGCCGGGCAGCCCGATGAGCCGTTTGATGAGGTATTTGCCGCCGATGGATGAGTCCTCGTCGCTGAGCCAGTTCGCCGGATCGTGGAAGACGATGACATCCCCCCGCTTGAGGCCCGTGGTGCGTTCGACGAGCTTGGAGGTGACGATGCGGTCGCCGACTTCGATGGTGTCCATCATGGAGCCCGAGGGAATCATGTAGACGCCGAAGACGAACACGCGAAGCAGCGCGACGATAAGAACCGGGATGCCGCAGTAGAGGACGAAGTCACGCGGGCCGAAGGAGCGGGAGTCGGCGTCCGAGGCTCGGCGGGAACGTGAATGCCGGCCGCCTCTGCGGTTGTTCTCGCGACCGGGTCGGGAATCCCGTGATGATGCCGAACCGGACGAGCCGAACGAGGACGACGGCGAACCGCCCTGCAACGACGACATGGCGTCGGCCCCGGCCCGCCCGGAGAACTCCAGGGGACGGGGGTCGACGCCATGGTCGGCCACCTCGAGAATGCGGGAGTCTTCCGCGGCGTCCTGCGGCACGTCGCCGGACGACACGGAATCGCTCACTTGGTCGCGGTCGTGGCCGCTTCGGCTGTGTTGTCGCGACGCTCGACGATTCGGGCCGCCTTGCCGCGCAGAGAGCGCAGGTAGTACAGCTTGGCGCGGCGCACGCGGCCCTTGCGCACGAGCCTGATGGAGTCGATGGCCGGGGAGTGCAGCGGGAAGCGACGCTCGACGCCCACCCCGAAGCTCACCTTGCGCACGACGAAGGTCTCGCGCAGGCCGCTGCCCTGACGCGCGATGACCACGCCGGCGAAGGCCTGCAGACGGGTGTTGTTGCCCTCGATGATCTTGACGTTGACCTCGACGTTGTCGCCGGGACGGAAGTCGGGGATGTTCTCCGCACCCTTGATGTGCTTCGCTTCGTACTCTTCGATGGCAGTCGCCATGATGTCCTCCATCGTCGCCGCATGCCGACGCCAGATCCGGGGGCTGCCGGCTCCTGCCGAAAGCCCTGATTCCGCCCCCGGGACCTCCCCGGAGGACCTTGCCGATTCGCCGCCCGAGGCGGCCCGGAAACCCGGGACCGCGGCGGCTGAACGCTGCTTACGCTTCAGAGGGGCCTCATGCGGCGGACCCCTCCCGGCACAACCTGCACAAGGATAGCACAACGCCCCCCTGTCATGGATGAGGAACGGGACGATGGCGTTCGACGCGGACACGGCCGTGCGGATGATTGTCACCGGACTGACAACGCTGCTTCCCGGCGGCAGTGGGGAGATGATGGAGGACGCGGGAAAACCGGGAACCGCATACGACGGATGAACACCCTGCGAACACTCGCGCAACGATGGGGAAACATCCGGAGGAACGCAGCGGACCCCTTGCCATGAATCCCAGAGAATCCGCGGAATCCCGCCCGAATCGGGACATCGACGCGGATTGACAAACACCCCGCCGATTCCTAATGTGACAGCACCGGCGGCATGTCACCGCGGCGAGGAGGCGCCCATGACCGCGATGTTCGCAGGAGTCCGAGCCTCTGCGGGACGAGCCGGGTCGGCCGAAACCGGAGCCGGCGGCGGGAACGATGCAGGACGCGCCTCCTTCGCCTCCCGGCTCGTCTCGGACGTGCTCGTCATCGTCGGCGTGCTGGCCCTGTTCGGAGTCATCGCTTGGGTGCTGCCCGACGTCACCGCCTCGACGGGCCCCTCCGGTCCGCCCTCCGAGATCTCGACCGACCCCTCGCATCTGCCCTACTACGCACTGCGCTCCGTGCTGCGCATGGCCATCGCGCTGCTGTTCTCGCTGATCTTCACCTTCCTCTACGGGCTTGCGGCCGCACGTCTGCGCCGCGTCGGCAAGGTGCTCGTCCTTCTGCTCGACATCCTCCAGTCGGTGCCGGTGCTGGGCTTCCTGTCCGCGACCATCACCATCTGGCTCACCCTGTTCCCCCATTCGATGCTCGGTGTGGAGGCCGCGTCCATCTTCGCTATCTTCACCAGCCAGGCCTGGAACATGACCTTCTCCTTCCATCACTCACTGCTCAGCGAGCCGCAGGAGCTCGACGAGGCCGCGCGTTCCTTCCGCCTCACCCGCTGGCAGCGCTTCTGGAAGCTCGACGTGCCGAACTCCGCCATCCCTCTGCTGTGGAACTGCATGATGAGCGTCAGCGGCGGATGGTTCTTCCTGACCGCCTCCGAGATGATCTCCGTGAACAACGCCACCTACGCGCTGCCTGGCATCGGCAGCTATGTGGAGCAGGCCGCCGCCCGGCAGGAGGTCGGGCATATCGGCCTCGCCATCCTCACGATGGTGGTCGTCGTGCTGCTCATCGACGTGCTCGTCTGGCGGCCGCTGATTGTCTGGTCGCAGAAGTTCCGCAACGAGCAGAGCTCCGCCGAGGGCCCGCGCTCGAGCCTCGTGCTCACCGTCATCCGCCGCTCGCACTTCGACGATCTCATGGGGCATGTGTTCCGTCCCATCGGCGACGTGCTGGACGTCATCACCCGGCCGCTGGGACGCACCGGCTCGCGCTGGCCGGCTGACGCCTCGAAGCGTCGGACCGGCGACACCGTGTTCACCGCCGCCTGCTGGGCGCTGCTCGTCGCCGGGGCCGTGGCTCTGGGGGTCGCCATCCACCGCGGGCCCGGATTCGCCGAGCTCGGCCGCGCCTTCGCCGACGGCGGCCTGACCTTCCTGCGCGTCGCCCTGCTCACGCTCGTCTGCTCGGCCATCTGGGTGCCCATCGGCGCGACCATCGGCATGAAGCCGAAGCTCTCGCGGGCGCTGCAGCCCGTCATCCAGGTGCTGGCGAGCTTCCCGGCGAACTTCATCTTCCCCTTCGCCACGCTGCTGTTCGTCGCATGGAACGTCGACATCAACTGGGGCAGCATCCTGCTCATGGCGCTGGGCTCGCAGTGGTACATCCTGTTCAACGTCATCGCCGGGGCGAGCGCGATTCCCTCCGACCTCGAGGAGATGACCCGCAGCATGGGCGTGCGCGGTCCGCTGCGCTGGCGCACGCTGATCCTGCCGTCCGTGTTCGGCGCCTGGTGCGAGGGCGGGATCACCGCCGCCGGAGGCGCCTGGAACGCGTCCATCGTCTCCGAGATCGTCACCTACGGCAACCACACGCTCGTCGCCAAAGGGCTCGGCTCGTACATCACCGAGGCCACGCAGCGCGGAGACGCCCCGCGCATCATCATCGGCGTGGCGGTGATGAGCGCCATCGTCGTGGCCGTCAACCGCGTCTTCTGGCAGCCCCTGCAGAGGCTCGCCAGCCGGAGGTTCTCGCTATGAGCAGCGGAAGGGAAACGATGATGGGCAAGGACGATTTCATGTTCCGCGACCGGCGGGAGGACCCGGAGACGGGTGCGACGGCATCCGGAGCCTCCGACACGGCGGTTTCGGCGGACGCCCACCAGCGCCGCAAGGACCACCGGCGCATGCTCCGCAGCCTCAGGGCCGTCTCCCCTGACAAGGCGCTGATCGAGGCCGAGCGCATCACGCAAAGCTTCGTCTCGGACAAGGGCGCCCAGCTCACCGTTCTCGACGACGTGTCCTTCACCCTCTACGACGGCGAGATCGTCGCCTTCCTCGGGCGATCCGGAGCCGGCAAGTCGACGCTGCTGCGCATCCTCGCCGGGCTCGTCCGGCCCACGAAGGGCACGGTGTCCTACCGGGGCGCTCCTCTGACCGGGCCGAACCCGGGTGTGGCGCTCGTGTTCCAGACATTCGCCCTCATGCCGTGGCTGACGGTCCAGGACAACGTGGAGCTCGGTCTCGAGGCCCGCGGCGTACCCCGCCGACAGCGCGAGAAGCTGGCGCTGTCGGCCATCGACTCCATCGGTCTCGACGGCTTCGAATCGGCGTATCCCAAGGAGCTCTCCGGCGGCATGAGGCAGAGGGTGGGCATCGCCCGCGCGCTCGTGCTGCATCCGGACGCGCTGTTCATGGACGAGCCGTTCTCCGCGCTGGACGTGCTCACCGCCGAGAACCTCCGGCAGGAGGTGCTGAGGCTGTTCTTCAGCGACGACTGCGACATCCGTTCCCTGGTCATCATCACGCACAACATCGAGGAGGCCGTGCAGATGGCCGATCGGGTCGTCGTGCTCAGCTCGAATCCCGGCCGGGTGGCCGCCTCGATGCCCATCGACCTCCCCCGTCCGCGCGACCGGCACAGCGCGGCCTTCGAGGCGATGGTGGACAGGCTGTACGGCGTGCTGATGGGACGTCAGGCCGAGGAAACGGGCGACGCGGGAGCGGCGGCAACGCAAGCCGCGACCGGGACAACCGGAACATCCACCGGAACAGCGGCGGCCTCAACGGCCTCAACGGCCGCGACAGCCGCGACAGCCGCAACAACCGCAACCGTCATCGGAATGTCGGGGACGACCGGAACGGCGCAGGCCTCCGCGGCGACGACGGCATCCGCCTCGACGGCCACGGCGGCCGCCACCGAGTCGGCGCCTCTGGGCGCGGCCCCCGCCGGCCCCTCGACAGGCGCCGGAACCACCGACTCCGGAACGTCCCCGGAAGCCGCGGCATCGTCCGCATCTGCGAGGGCGTCGCAGACCACGGCTCCAGCGGCTTCCGCGGGACCGACGCCGGCACCCGCCACCGGAACGCCGTCATCATCCGCTTCCTCATCACCCGTTTCCGCCACCTCCACATCCCAGCCGCTGCCCGACGCCACGCCGGGCGGCATCTCGGGACTGCTGGACGTTCTTCTCGACCACGGCGACAAGGGCGTGCCACTGTCCGATCTGGCGTCCGACCTCAGCTTCGAGGTGGACGACCTCTTCCCGCTCGTGGACGCGGGGACCCTGCTCGGCGTACTCGAGGTGAAGGGCGGCCGCATCCGCGCCACCAAGCTCGGCGCGCGCTGGTGCCAGGCCGACATCCTCGACAGCAAACGGCTGTTCGCCCGAATGGCCCTCGACCGCGTGCCCCTGGTGCGCAGCATCGACTCGGCGCTGCTGCATTCGCATCACGGCAGCGTGCACGGCGAGCTCATCGTGGACCTGCTACGGCCGAAGTACGGCGAAATCGAGGCCCAGCGCCAGTTCGCCACCGCCGTGAGCTGGGGACGTTACGGGGAGCTGTTCGACTACGACGCCGACGACGACCTGCTCACCCTCGATGACGCGAACCCCGGTTCCACGGACCTCGGCATGGAGACCACAAACGACGGGGACTCCGCGGACGAGTGGAGGAGCCACGGCGACGGCCAGCGACGTGG
>CALEGL010000296.1 GCA_937876495.1 uncultured Bifidobacterium sp. | reverse complement strand
GCGAGGCGCGGTACCGCGCGGTCGGCGGCCCGGCCCACATGGGCCAGCGGCGGGGTCTGGCGGGCGGGCCAGGGCCGTCCCGCCCCCCGGCTGTGCCGGAGGCGGTCCGAGGCAGCGCGGCTGGGGTGCACGACGGCCGGCGTGGCGGCGGGGCAGGGGCGGCCCGATGCCTCCCGGCGCGACGCCGGGCTCGAAGTCATCCCGGCGGGGACGCTGCCCCAGGCCATACATGCGCTCGGACTCGGATCGGACGGACGTCGGCGGTCCGTGGACGAGGGGTGAACCGGACGCCTCGCACGGATGGCGCCATGCCTCGCCGACCGCCCGTTCGCACCGGCCTGCCTGCATCGCGGGGACTAAGGTTGCGTGCAGGAGATCGGGAAAGGACGGCGGCAGTGGCTGAGAACGGAGTGAACAGAGGCTTCGCCGAATGGGTGGGTTCCGTGTCGCGCAGAACGAACCGATCCATGGCGGGTTCGCGGATCCATCTGCACGACGACGACCCTCTGCTCCGCCTCCGGGCGGCCGCCTGGGGGATCGTCCCGGTCGAGGATGACGAGGCGGCGGATATGGACTCCGCCGCCGGGACGCCCGACGCCCGGTCGATGACCGGGCCCGAGGCCATCGACCATGCCAGGGGCTCCATGCCGGTTCTGCACCGCCTCATGGGGGATCTGAGGAACGAGGTCGGCTTCGCAGGGGTGCGCATCGCCGCATGTCTCATCCTCGAGCCGAAGACGACCGTGTTCCTCGAGGAGCTGGCCGATGCCGGCGCGGTCGTAGGGGTGTTCTGCGGGCCCGATTCCACCGATGAACGCGTCATCAGGGATCTGCGCGGGCATGGCGTCACCGTCCGCGCGGACAGAAGATGGGACTCCGACCAGGCCCATGAGGCGGCCCTCGGTCTTCTCGATGAGATCGGTCCCGACGTCATCGTCGATGACGGGGCCAGCTTCGCCAGACTGACCTCCATGGAACGACCCTCGATGGCCCGAGGCCTTCTCGGCGTGGCCGAGGAGACCACAAGCGGCGTCCGCGCGTTCACCGCCATGCAGGCCGCCGGCGACCTCGACTATCCCGTCGTCGCGGTCAACGACAGCCCTCTGAAAACGGGGTTCGACAACGCGCATGGCACGGGCGAGACCTGCGTGACGACGATCCAGGGGGTTCTCGGCGACGACTGGATGGCGGGCAGACGCGTCACGGTCATCGGATACGGTCCCGTCGGCAGGGGGTTCGCCCTGCGTGCGCGCGCCATCGGCGCCCGGGTGACGATATGCGACATCGACCCCGTCGCGGCCCTTCGAGCCGTTTTCGAAGGATTCCCCGCGCAGGACCTGCGGACGGTCCTGCCGACGACGGATCTTCTGGTGTCAGCCACCGGCGTCCGCCATACGGTCGGTCTCGACGAGCTCGGAGCGATGCATGAGGGGGCGGTCCTCGCGGTCATCGGGGGGATCGCCAACGAGCTGCCCCTCGACGAGATCCCCGGATTCGTCGACGAACCCGGACGCAGGACGCGCGGCCTACGCATCCCCGGGGGGCCGAGGCTTGTTCTGATCGCCGAAGGCGATGGCGTCAACTACACCATCGGAGGAGGCAACCCCATCGACGTGATGGATCTGAGCTTCTCCGTCCAGGCCGCGGCGGTCGCCCAGCTCATCGCGCATGGCCGTGGCATGCCCCCCGCCGTGCATCGGCTGGATGACGCCATGGCGCGGCGTATCGCCTCCATCGCCCTCGAGGCCCGAGGCTTCCAGGCCAGGACCGGGCGCGCCGACGCCGCATACGACTGGCGACTGACGCGTTTCGCCGACGCCCCTCGTCCCACGGAACGGCATCGGCGATGACGCGGGATGTCACGGTCTACAGCGCGCCCCTCGTCATCCCGGTCACCGCTCCGGCCATCGTGGACGGCGCCGTCGCGGTGTCCGGAGGCCGGATTCTTCACGTCGGTTCGCGCCGATGGATGATGAGGACGGTGACCGACGAGGCCGGGGACGGCCCACGCGTCGTGGAAAGGCGCTGGGACGGCATCATCACCCCCGGTCTCGTCAACGCCCACACCCATCTGCAGTACACGGCCATGAGGCAGGTGGGACGGGGGTCATACGACCGCTTCCGCGCCTGGGAACTAGCCTTCAACGCCCTGTACGCCAGGCTCTCCCCCACACGTCCGTGGCGCGATTCGGCATTTAAGGGGGCCGACCTGCTCCTGGCGGCGGGAACGACCGCCGCGGCCGACGTGGTCACCGACATCGAGGCGGCGGATGCGCTCCACTCGCACGGCATCCACGGCATCGCGTACTGGGAGGTCATGGGCTGGCACAACGACGAGTGGAGAAGCCTCGGCAGAAGGACTCTGGAGGAGAGTCTCGCCGCCATGCACGCCCTCGGCGTACGGAACATCGGCATCAGCCCGCACGCCCCCTACACCCTCGGCAGCGCCCCGCTGACCGACCTGCCCGACATCGCCCGGAGACTGGGCATGAGACTGCATATCCATCTCGCCGAGAACCCCGTCGAGGCCGGCGACGACGAAGGCCTTCTGACGACGTACGCGCCGGAGGACTGGAGGACCCGTTCGTGGACCAGCTTCCGCGATCTGCACGACCACGTCGGCGGCGCCTCCGCGGTGCAGTTCCTGGATCGTCTCGGATGTCTCGGCCCCGACGTGCACATCGCCCACGGCGTCTGGGCGAACGCCGAGGACAGAAGGATACTGCGCCAGCGCGGCGTGGGCGTGGCTCTGTGCCCACGCTCCAACGCCATCACGGTCTCCGGGCGTCCCGCCCCGGTGGCGAGGTACCTGGAGGAGGGCAATCTGCTCGCCATAGGCACCGATTCGCTGTCCAGTTCGCCGAGTCTCGACGTTCTGGACGACGCGGCCATGCTCTATGACATGGCCAGAGAGCAGGGGTACCGACGACCGGACCTGTGCCATCGCCTGATCCGCATGCTCACGCTCGGAGGGGCCGAGGTCATGGGGCTCGGGGTCGGATCGGCCAGAATCGGACAGATCAACGCGGGCGCGACCGCCGACCTGGCGTTCTTCGACATCCCGGTGACGCACGAAGGCCGAATCGATGTGGAATCCGCGCTCCGGACCTTCATCACGGCCGGAGCTGGAAGCAACAGGGCGACGCTCCTGTCAGGGCGGCTGGTGTACGACCACGCCTTCGGGACGGATGCGGAACGCCCGGGACCGGACGCCGCCGGACCCGCGGACACGGGGGAAACGTCCGGGGAACCGGGAGGAGGACGATGACGACCACAGGGGACCGGAATCCGGAATCGACGGACGGCGCCGCATCCCTGAGTGGATTCGCACGGGAGACGATCCGAGGCCTTGGACTGCACAGACATCCCGAAGGCGGGTGGTACAGGCGCGACTGGCAGTCCCCCCGTCTCCTCGACGGCACGGAGCGGCCGTTGGCGTCGATGATCTACTTCCTCCTTCCCCGGGGGGAGGCAAGCGCATGGCATCGCGTGGACGCCGACGAGATATGGCTCTGGCATGGCCCCTCGACGGTCTCCCTGCAGCTCGGCGGGAACGGCCCCTCCCCCGCGCCCGATGGGGCGCGCTCCACGGTGACGCTGGGGGCCGGACTCATGGTGACGGACCCGCGACGGCCGGTGCCCGCAGGACATGCGGTCGTTCCCGCAGGCGTCTGGCAGAAGACTCTTCCGGGCAGCGGCGACGCCCTGGTGACATGCGTCGTCAGCCCGGGATTCACCTTCGAGGGATTCACCCTGGCATGACCCCTCGGACGGCCGCGGTACGCCCCCAGGATGCCCCGGGACGGCCGCGGAGAGCGCGTCATCGATTTCTCCGATGACGGTGCCGCCGTGTCGCAATATGCGCGGAGTAGCGTGACCGATTGAATGGGGAAACTCGTCAAGGAGAGAGTCATGACATCAGGGGTCAGCCATCTGCTTCGTGGAATAGTCGCCGCCGTAAGCGTCGCGGCCATCGCTCTGGGTTCCGCCTGCGGATCATCCGCCTCCGGATCCGGCTCGTCGTCCTCGGCGGACACCGTCACCGCGGGCAAGCTCACCATCGCCACCGGCGACCCGGCCTACGAACCCTGGGTGATGAACGACAAACCGCAGTCCGGGAAGGGGTTCGAGGCGGCCGTGGCGTACGCGGTGGCGAAGAAGCTCGGCTACTCGCATGACGACGTGGTCTGGAAGCGCACGACCTTTGACTCGGCCATCGCACCGGGCGCGAAGGACTGGGACATGAACCTCCAGCAGTTCAGCATCACGTCCGAAAGGAAGAAGGCCGTCGACTTCTCCTCGAGCTACTACAACGACACCGAGTCCGTCATCGTGAGGAAGGACAGCAAGTACGCCGATGCCGACAGCCTCGCGGACCTCGGCGACGCCGTGGTCGGGGCGATGGTCGGAACCCAGGGGTACGAGATCGCCAAGAAATCCATAAAAAGCGACATACAGACCTTCAACGACGACGCCGCGGTGGCCCAGGCTCTGGATTCCGGCCAGATCGACGCGCTCGTCACGGACACCGTCGAATGCGTCTACATGGTCCAGTCCGGAGAGGTCAAGAAGGCCAAGGTGCTGGGGCGCATCGCCGGATCCGAGGACAAGAACGGCATGGGGATCGTGCTGCCCAAGGGCTCGGGTCTGACGTCGAAGGTCACCAAGGCCGTCAACGAGCTGAAGAAGGACGGGACGCTCGCCAAGCTCCAGACGAAGTGGCTCACCGAATACACCACGGACCTCAAGGAGCTGAGCTGATCCGCCCGGGCATGGGATTCACGGGTCCCATGAGGGAAAGGCGATTGCGATGAGCCGGGCCCAGGGTCGTTCGTCATCGACGCCCGTCAGCCGGATCGAGGCCGAACGACGCGCATACCGGCGTCGTCGGCAGTGGCGGTCCGTGTTCACGAGCCTCGTCAGCACGGTGGTGTTCGCCGCGCTCCTGGCCATCGGACTTCATCTCTCCCCCGGATGGCCGAGGGTCCGTGAGACCTTCTTCTCCGGCGAGTACTTCGTCTCCTCCTTCCCCGACGTGCTCGACGGGCTATGGCTCAACATCCGCGTCCTCGTCGTCGCGGTGGCCGGCGTGGCGCTCTTCAGCACGCTGCTCGCTCTGATCAGAACGAGCAGATCGGCGGTCATGTTCCCGCTGAGGCTGCTCGCCATACTCTACACGACGGTCATGCGCGGAGTGCCCATGATCGTCATCCTCTACCTCATCGGGTTCGGGATCCCGGGACTCGGACTGTTCGGACGGATCGACCCCTCACTGCTCGGCACCATCGCGGTGGTCATGGGATACAGCGCCTACGTCTCGGAGGTGCTGCGCGCCGGATTCGACGACGTCCATCCCTCCCAGCGTGCCTCCGCCCGGTCCCTCGGCCTGACGGCGGGGCAGTCCATGCGGCTGGTCGTCATCCCCCAGGCCCTGCGTAAGGTCGTGCCCGCGCCGACGAACGCTTTCATCCCCATTCCGAATGACGCCGGCTCTCTCCCCGCCCTCCGGGCGGCCGGTCCCCTCCGCGCGGCGCCTCTCGACGTCGCCCGGTCCTACTACCTCCCCCCCTCCGTCGTTGCGAGCCCCCGCGTCACCAC
>CALEGL010000295.1 GCA_937876495.1 uncultured Bifidobacterium sp. | reverse complement strand
GGGACCGGCCGCGACGCCGTCTCCGGCCGTCGCCATGCCCGCGGCCGGCGGATGCCGCCGTTATTCGTCATGACGTCCGTGCGCGGGCCGGACGGACGTGGTCGTGGCCTCGAGCCCGCCACTGCGAAGGATGATCTCCACCGTCTCGCCGATGCCGACCTGCGACGCATCGTCCAGGACATTGCCGGAAGCGTTCTGCACGACGGCGTATCCGCGGTCGAGCGTCGCCTGGGGGCTCAGGGCCCTGAGGGACGCGTGCAGCTTCTCCACCGTCAGCGAGGCGTCGTCGACGATCCGGGTGAGCCCGTAGGTCATGCGCTGGCGGGCATCGTCGAGAAGCCGCTGATGCGGCTCGAGCATCGTCTGCGGGTGGGTGAGGCTGGGTCGGGTGGCATAGCCCTCGACGAGCCGGGTCTCGTTGTCGATGCGGGCGCGGGTCCTCAGGCGCACCTGCTGCAGGGCGTCCTCGATGAGCTGCCACTGCTCGCGCACGTCGGGAACCACCTTCTTGGCGGCATCCGTTGGTGTCGAGGCACGCAGGTCGGCGGCCAGGTCGATGAGCGTCCAGTCGTCCTCATGTCCGATGGCGGAGATGATGGGCGTGACGCATGCGGCCGCGGCCCGCACGACGCCTTCGTCGGAGAACCCGATGAGGTCCTCGAAGCTGCCGCCTCCGCGCGCCACGATGATGACGTCCACGTCCGGGTCGGCGTCCAGTCTCCCGATGGCGTCAATTATGTCCGGCGGACATTGGGCGCCCTGCACGTGCGCGTGGATGACGCGGAACCGCACAGCCGGCCAGCGCAGGTTGACGTTGGTGATGACGTCGCCCTCGGCGCGCGCCTGCGGGGCGCAGATAAGCCCGATGCATCGGGGGAACTCGGGGATGGGGATCTTGCGGTCATCGTCGAACAGACCCTCGCCCTTGAGACGTCGACGCAGGGCGTCGATCATGGCCTTGAGGTCGCCGGTTCCCACGCGGCGTATGTCGTCGGCGAGGAAGCTCAGACGCGTCGCCTTCATCCAGATGTCCCCGCGGCCGTGGACGACCACGCGGTCGCCCTGGCGGAAGTCGCGGGCCTTGGCGACGAAGTCCCGGAAGCCCATGACGGGCAGCGACACCTCCTCGGCGTCGTCGCGCAGGGTGATGTAGCCGCTGGTGGAGCGGCGCATGTTGATTTCCACGATCTGGCCCTGCACCCAGGCGGTCGGCCAGCGTGTGACGGCGTCGTGGAACTTGCGGCTGATGACGCTGACGGGCCAGGGATTCTCCGGAGTGGTGTCCCGGGCCAGGCGCGGCAGACGGGCCGGGTCGGAGGCTGCCATGGCTGCCGTGGCCGCGGTGGCAGCGCCCGCTCCGGCGGTCGCCGCGGAGGCCGGGACGTCGGCCGGAAGATGGCGTGCGGTGGAGAAGGTCATGCCCTCAACGTTCTCGCGACTAAGGGACATCGTCGGGCGATGGCCGGGGCCACGGCAAGGTCGGATGGGGGTCTCTGCGGGGTGTCCTTCCCGACCAGGCGCATGGGGTGCACCGAGGGTCCCTGACCGTGCGGCGGAGGTCTTCCGGGACGTCGGTCGGGCCGACACACGGAACGCGGGGACCCTGCTTGCGTGTCGGCGCGGGATTCCGCGACTATTCGCGTCAATCACTACATCTAGGGCGTGAGGAGGTGGCGAAGCACAAGATGTTGTTCTACATTGTGTGTAGCAACGAACTTACACGAATGTAGTTTGCCCTGTCCGGGAAGGGTTCCCGGGGCGGGGAGTTCGGCAGCGGAAGACATCAGGAGGAACACGATGGACACGCAGGTTCTCGAGGGCGTCGGCGCGCGGACGGCGACGGGCACAGTGCTCGTGGAGAAGCGTGACGGTCGCGTCGTCGACTTCGATCCCGTCAACATCATCGCCGCGGTCAAGTCGGCGTTCAAGGACCTCGACAAGACCGTCGGCCCCGAGGAGGAGCAGGTCATCCGCGAGCTCGCCGACAGGGTCGAGGCCGAGGTCAAGGACCGCTACAACGGCCCTGCCAAGATCGAGGACATCCAGAACCTCGTCGAGCACGGCCTCATCGAGGACCATCTCTACGACGTGGCCCGCAGCTACACCGCCTACCGCCTCAACAAGGACATCGAGCGCGCCAAGGCCACGGACATCAACGAGGCCGTCAACCGGCTCGTCAACCGCGACGAGACCCTCGTGCGCGAGAACGCCAACAAGGACTCCAACGTGTACGCCACGCAGCGTGACCTGCTCGCCGGCGCGGTGTCGAAGGCCTCCGCGTTCTCGATGCTTCCCGAGGCCGTCGCCAACGCCCATATGAAGGGCGACATCCACTTCCACGACGCCGACTACTCTCCGTTCACCGCCATGACGAACTGCTCGCTGCCCGATTTCGGCGACATGCTCGCCCACGGCTTCGCCCTAGGCAACGCGATGATGGACTCCCCGAAGTCCATCGGCACCGCGGCCACGCAGATCACGCAGATCATCAAGGACATCGCCGGCGCCCAGTACGGCGGCCAGACCGTCAACCGCGCCGACGAGATGCTCGAGCCCTATGCGCGGCTCGACTACCGCAAGCATCTGCACATGGCGCATGCGCTCATCCCCGACTCCATGCCCGTCGAGGCCGTGCGGGACATGATCCGCGGCCTCAAGGCCCAGGAGCCCCAGGGGCTGCACTTCGAGGACCGTGAACCGCTGCCCATGGACGAGCCCTTCCACGCCGACGCCCCCGAGATGGAGCGGCTGCGCGAGGTCTACGCGAAGATCATGACCCGCAAGGCCATCTACGACGCCATGCAGACGATGGAGTACCAGATCAACTCCAACCGCGTCTCCAACGGGCAGACCCCGTTCGTCACCGTCGGCTTCGGGCTGGGCACCTCGTGGTTCGCCCGCGAGATCCAGCGCTCCATCCTGCTCAACCGCATCCGCGGCCTGGGCAAGGATCGTCACACGGCCATCTTCCCCAAGCTCGTGTTCACCATCAAGCACGGCCTCAACGCCGACAAGGGCGACCCGAACTACGACATGAAGCAGCTGGCGCTCGAATGCTCCACCAAGCGCATGTACCCGGACGTCGTGTTCTACGAGAACATCGTCCGCATCACCGGCTCCTTCAAGGCCCCCATGGGCTGCCGCTCCTTCCTGCAGGGCTGGAAGGACCCGAAGACCGGCGAGGACGTCGAGGACGGCCGCATGAATCTCGGCGTGGTCACGGTGAACATCCCGCGCATCGCCCTTGAGTCCCACGGCGACAAGGACCGTTTCTGGAGGATCTTCGCAGAACGCATGGAGGTCGCCCATCAGGCTCTGCAGTTCCGCATCATGCGGTGCAAGCAGGCGACGCCCGTCAACGCGCCCACGCTGTTTCGTTTCGGGGCCTTCGGACGTCTCGGCGCCAACGACAGCGTCGACCAGCTTTTCAACCACGAGCGGTCCACCGTTTCGCTGGGATACATCGGCCTGTACGAGGCGACGGCGGTGTTCTACGGCAAGAACTGGATGCGCGACCATGGCTGGGACCCGGAGGGCAAGGACTTCGCCCTGTCGATCGTGAGGCGGATGAGCGAGCTGTGCCATCAGTGGGCCAAGGCCGAGGGATACCATTATTCGGTGTATTCGACCCCGGCCGAAAGCCTCACCGACCGCTTCAACCGCATGGACCGCGAGAAGTTCGGCCGCGTCGACGGCG
>CALEGL010000294.1 GCA_937876495.1 uncultured Bifidobacterium sp. | reverse complement strand
TGCCCTGGGCAGGCCGTGGGTGCGCGTGGCCGCCGGGCCCGGGCGTTCGTGGCGCGGGCTGGTGGTCCTCGTCTGCGGACTCGTCGGTCGGGACGGAGGCGTCGTGCCGCCGGTGGCGGCCTTCGTCGCCCTGGGGCTGCCGACGGAGCGCATGCTGGAGGCGACGCGCATCGTCCTTGCCTTCGCTGCCGTTCTGTTCGTCCTCGGACACACCCTGACGCCCGCGATCGCGCGTCTGGAAGCCCGTCTGCGTGATGGGGCCGCGGGCCGGCGGAAACGCTGATCCGCGGCGCGCGTCACGCCGTGTTCACCTTTCTGTACCGCGGGCGTCGGATAATCGAAGAGACCCATAACGAGAAGGATGCGCGTCGGGCGTGGTTGCGCCCGACGAGCCCCAGGTTCGGAGGATGAAGAATGTCATTGCGTGACGACCAGCTATCCACCCTGAAGGTCGCGGGCCGGGAATTCGACTACTACCGGATCGCCGATCTGCCGGGCATCGAGCATCTTCCGTATGCGCTCAAGGTCCTGGTGGAGAACCTCGTGCGCAACGCCGACGGAAGGACGATCACCGACGACGAGGTGACGAGCCTGCTGACATGGGATCCGCAGGCCCAGCCGAGCCATGAGATCCAGTTCACGCCCTCCCGTGTCGTCATGCAGGACTTTACGGGCGTCCCCTGCATCGTCGACCTCGCCACCATGCGCGACGCCGTGAAATCGCTCGGGGGCGACCCCGAGGTCATCAACCCGCAGGTCCCCGCCGACATGGTCATCGATCATTCTGTACAGATCGACCGCTACGGCGTCGCCGACGCCGTCGATCAGAACATGGACATCGAGTACCGCCGCAACGGGGAGCGCTACCGCTTCCTGCGCTGGGGGCAGCAGGCCTTTCGCAACTTCCGTGTCGTTCCTCCGGGGACGGGCATCATCCACCAGGTGAACATCGAGTACCTCGCCAAGATCGTCATGACGAAGGCCGGCTCCCGCGGCCGGGATCTCGCCTATCTCGACTCGTGCGTGGGCACGGACTCGCACACCACCATGGTCAACGGCCTCGGCGTGCTCGGCTGGGGCGTCGGAGGCATCGAGGCCGAGGCCGCGATGCTCGGACAGCCCATTTCCATGCTCGTGCCGAGGGTCGTCGGATTCCGCCTCAAGGGCGCGATCCCCGAGGGCGTCACCGCCACCGACGTGGTGCTCACCATCACCGACATGCTGCGCCGCCATGGGGTGGTCGGCAAGTTCGTCGAGTTCTACGGTGAGGGCGTCGCCTCCGTCCCGTTGGCCAACCGCGCCACCATCGGCAACATGAGCCCCGAGTTCGGCTCGACCTGCGGCATCTTCCCCATCGACCAGGTCACGCTCGATTACCTGCGCCTGACGGGACGCTCCGAGGAGCAGATCGCCCTCGTCGAGGCCTATGCGAAGGCCAACCGTCTGTGGGGCGACACCTCCGACCCGGACTATGTGGAGCCCGAGTATTCCGAGTACCTGGAGCTCGACCTGGGCGACGTCGTTCCGTCGATCGCCGGCCCCAAGAGGCCGCAGGACCGCATCCCGCTGTCCGAGTCCAAGACGACGTTCGAGAAGACGCTTCCCGCCTACGAGACGTCGAAGACGGCCAAGGACCCGATTCCGGTGAGCACCGGCTTCCGTGGCGACTTCGACGTGAGGAACGGCGACGTGGCCATCGCCTCAATCACCAGCTGCACCAACACCTCGAACCCCTCGGTGATGGTCTCGGCCGGCTTGCTCGCCCGCAACGCCAGGGCGAAGGGCCTGAGTCCCAAGCCGTGGGTGAAGACCTCCCTGGCCCCGGGCTCTCAGGTCGTCGCCGACTATCTCAAGCGCGCCGGCCTGCAGGACGACCTGGACGCCCTCGGCTACGAGGTCGTCGGCTTCGGCTGCACGACGTGCATCGGCAACTCCGGCCCGCTGCTTCCGGAGATCTCGAAGGCCATCAACGACAACGACCTCACCGTCACCGCCGTGCTGTCCGGCAACCGCAACTTCGAGGGCCGCATCAGCCCGGACGTCAAGATGAACTACCTCGCCTCGCCACCGCTGGTGATCGCCTACGCCCTGGCCGGAACCCTGGACTTCGACTTCGACCGCCAGCCTCTCGGGAAGGACGGCGAGGGCCGGGACGTGTTCCTGCGTGACATCTGGCCGAGCAACGAGGACGTGCGGAAGGTCGTCGACGCGACCATCTCCCGCGACATGTACGTGCGCGACTACGCCTCCGTATTCGACGGCGACTCCCGCTGGAAGGGCCTTGACGTCCCCCACGGCGAGCTGTTCGCCTGGGATCCGGACTCCACCTACGTGCGGCGCCAGACGCTGTTCGACGGCATGCCGGCCGATCCGGCCCCCGTGATGGACATCACCGGCGCCCGCGTTCTGGCGCTGCTCGGGGACTCGGTGACCACCGACCACATCTCCCCGGCTGGCGCGTTCCCCGCCTCGAGCCCGGCGGGATGCTATCTCGTCGAGCATGGCGTGGATCCCAAGGACTTCAACTCCTACGGTTCAAGGCGCGGCAACCACGAGGTCATGGTGCGGGGCACCTTCGGCAACATCAGGCTGCGCAACCAGCTGCTCGCCTCGGTGGGTGAGGAGGTGCGGCCCGGCGGCTACACCTACGACTTCGTCTCCGGCAGGCCGTCGACGATTTTCGACGCCGCCACCGACTACCGGAAGGCCGGCATCCCGCTCGTCGTGCTCGCCGGCAAGGAGTACGGCACCGGATCGTCCCGCGACTGGGCTGCCAAGGGCACGATGATGCTCGGCGTGAAGGCCGTCATCACCCGCAGCTTCGAGCGCATCCACCGCTCGAACCTCATCGGCATGGGCGTGCTTCCCCTGCAGTTCCCGGAGGGGCAGTCCGCCGAGTCGCTGGGGCTCGACGGCACCGAGACCTACGACATCCATGGCATCGAGGCCTTCAACGAGGGTGGCATCCCCCGTACGGTGGAGATCACGGCCACGAAGGCCGACGGCACGACGACGTCCTTCGACGCGGTCGTCCGCATCGACACACCCGGCGAGGCGGACTACTACCGCAACGGCGGCATCCTCCAGTACGTGCTGCGCGGGCTGATGAACGAACGCTGACAGGCGCCGCCTCCGGGACGCCCACTCGTCAGCGGGCGCCGTCGGAGGGATACGGAAGGGCCCCGCCGGGATTCCGGCGGGGCCCTTCCAGTGCCTGCGTCCTTCGTGCCCAGGCGATTCACATCCGCGCATCCCGACGCGTCATACGGCCGGGATATGCCCTCGGACCCGGCGTCTAGTTGCGGCTTCCGACGAGGCGCAGCAGGTAGAGGAACATGTTGACGAAGTCGAGGTACAGGTTCAGCGCGCACAGGATGGAAAGCCGCTCGACGGCTTCGGGGCTTCCGGCGTAGGAGGCGAACAGAGCACGGGTCTTCTGGGCGTCATACGCGGTGAGCCCGGCGAAGATGAGCAGCCCGATGGCGGAGACGGCCATCAGCGTGGAGTCGCTGGGGGACGTGAACATGAGAATCGTCTCGCCGACGATGAGCACGAGAAGCGCCACCAGAAGAATCGGACCGGCCTTGAGCATGTCCTTTTTCGTCGTCAGGGCGAGCATGGTCAGGGCGAAGAAGAAGCCCACGCACAGGCCCAGCGTCAGTCCAATCGACCCCAGGTCGTACACGTAGAAGATGGAGCTCAGGGTGAAGCCCATAAGGGCCGCGTAGAGATAGAAGACCACGCGGGCGGTGGCGGGGCGCATGGACATGACGCGGGCGCCGAGGGCGACGGCCATGACCACCTGGACGATGGCCAGCCCTATCCATCCGAGGCTCCCGGTCGTCGCCAGGAAGGACTCGAGGGCACCGGTCATCTGGGTGAGGACGGCGACGACGGCGGTGACCGCCAGCCCGACGGTCATCTCCGCATAGGCGCGGGTCACGGAGACGCGCCGCGCTCTCTCGTAGGAATAGGTGGACTGCGTGTCCATCACCGTGGGCGCGGCCGTCCCGTACGTCGCTCCGGCGTACTGCTGCTGCGTCCGGTAGGCCTGCCCATACGCTGGCTGTTGCATGGAGGGGGACTGCGAATACGGCGTCTGGGCGTATCCTCCCGCGTAGACCGGGGAGTCGTCGCCGCGCGAATCGCCGGAGTGCTGTGTCTGTGCCATGTCGCTCCTTCGTTTCGGCCTTTCGGCCATCATTTACCCACAATACTAGTCGGATGCGCTGTGAGTTCGCTGGATGAGTGCATGACATGCGGCGCGGACGAGTCCGGATTCCTCTCCGGACGCCGGTTCCGCCGACGGCGCAACCGGCCAGCGTCGCGTCCGGTCGGTATGCGATGGTCGCCTCAGCCGGCGTCGTGGGACGCCGCGTTCAGGGAGGAGACCGCAGTGACCGTCACCATACCGCGAATCACGCTCAACAACGGCGTCACCATTCCTCAGCTGGGTCTGGGGGTCTTCCAGACGCCTGATGGCGAGGCCACGGCCTCCGCCGTCGATGCGGCCCTCGAAGCCGGATACCGGCATATCGACACCGCCATGATCTACGGCAACGAGGACTCCGTGGGGGAGGGGATCCGCCGTTCCAGCGTGCCTCGGCGCGAGGTGTTCCTCACGACGAAGTTGTGGAACGCCGACATCCGCGCCCACCGCACTCGCGAGGCCTTCCTCGCCAGCCTCGACCGCCTCGGCACCGACTACGTGGACCTGTACCTCATCCACTGGCCGGTGGACGGCTGGCAGCAGGCCTGGGAGGAGATGGTCCGGCTGTACGAGGAGCACAGTGTGAGGGCCGTCGGCGTGAGCAACTTCAAGCGGCATCATCTCGAGGAACTCATGGCCCTTGGCTCCACGGCGCCGGCGGTGGACCAGGTGGAGTCCTCGCCGTCCTTCTCGAACCGGAGGCTCATCGACCACGTCCGCTCGCTGGGAATCGTCGCCGAGGCATGGAGTCCTCTGGGCGGGACCGGCGGCATGCTGCTGTCCGACCCGCGTCTGGCCGCCATCGCCCGGGCGCATGGCGTGAGCCCCGCACAGGTCGTCATCCGCTGGCATCTGCAGCATGGCGTCGTGGTCATCCCCAAATCCGTCCACGCCGACAGAATCCGCCAGAACATCGACGTGTTCGGCTTCGAACTGTCCGACGGGGAGATGGCGGCCATTGACGCGATGGACACGGGGGTGCGCACCGGAGCCGACCCCGACCACGTGGACTTCTGAGGCACGCGGGCCTCAGAGCGTGCGGATTCTCGGAGGCATGCGCCTCTGCGTGCCTCTCCGGGGCGGCGTCCCGCCATTTCCGACGGCCCACGTCCCGGGACGCGGCCCGTCGGGCGTCCGCACGGCATGCGGATCTGTCCCATGCATGAGTCGGAACCCCTCAGGTCAGGACCGTCCTCAGGGCTGCGTCGCGCGAGGCGTCTCCTCGCTGCGGGGGGCGCCGTTGATGTCCCGGTGGATGCTCTGCATCTGGGCTTCGACGTTCTGCAGGCTGCGCGCGCAGTCGAGCAGCGTCTGCGAATGCTCGGCGAGCCTGGCGTCGGGGAGGTCCGACTTGTAGCGCAGCGCATGCTCCAGGCTGGCCCAGTAGTCCATGGCGATGGTGCGGAACTGCACCTCCACGGGCGTGTAGTGCGGACCCGAGGAGAGGAAGACGGGCACGGCGTAGATGACGTGCAGGCTGCGGTAGCCGTTCTGCTTGGGGTTGCGGATGTAGTCCTTGACCCGGAGCACCTCGATGTCCGACTGCCCCGACAGATAGTTCGACACCGAGTACACGTCGTCGCGGTAGTTGCAGATGACGCGGATGCCGGCCACATCGAAGAGATGGTCGCGGATGGACTTCGTCGCCAAGGGCAGACCCTTGCGCTTGAGCTTGCCGAGGATGGAGTCCACGGACTTGAGCCGGCGCTCCATGTGATGAATCGGGTCATGCGAGAACCGCACCTGGAACTCGCTGTCGAGAATCTCCAGTTTGGTACTGATTTCGTACATCGCCCCCTCGTACACCTGCATGAGGTCGATGAACTCCTCCACCTCGTGGACGGGGAGCCGGTGCTCCGGGGAGTCCATGGCCTCCAGCCGGGCCTTGATCTGCGAGGAGTTGATGCGGTCGTGTCGGTCGAGTATCACGGGCCTCCATGATACCCGCGAGTCTGTGCGTCGGCTGGGTCGCGCATGGGTCGTTCATGCGTGCGAGCCGTCGGAGGAAGCCCGACGGCGTCGTCCGACGGCGTCGTCCGACGGGCCGTCTCCTCGGAGTCCTCGGGCCCGACGTCGGCACGGACCGCCATGCGAGGGAACGCGCAGGTCGGGGCCGCCGGAATAGAATCGCTGGTATGGATGAGGCGATGATGACGGTGGCGGAGCGCTCGCCGATGCTCGGCGACGATTCCGGCGACGGGCGCGGCAGGGGCCTGTACTACGTGCACACCCTGGGCTGCCAGATGAACGTCCACGACTCCGAGCGCATCGCAGGCGTCCTCGAAAGCAGGGGCTATCGTCCGGCGTCCGAACGTCAGCTGAGGAACAGGGACGTCGACCTCATCATCCTCAACACCTGTGCTGTGAGGGAAAACGCCGCCGAACGGATGTACGGAACCATCGGGAAGTGGGCGGGACTCAAGCGGCGCAACCCCCGTCTGCAGATCGCCGTGGGCGGATGCATGGCGCAGCTCGACCGCGAGCGGATCGTCCGTCGCGCCCCGTGGGTGGATGCGGTGTTCGGCACCCGCAACGTCGGGGCGCTTCCCGAGCTGCTCGACCGGGCGAGGAGCAGCGGCAGGCCGCAGGTGGAGGTCCCGGACGCCTTCAGCTACTTCCCCAGCCAGCTACCGGCCGTGCGAGCATCCCGCGTCACCGCCTGGGTGTCCATCTCGATGGGATGCAACAACACCTGCACCTTCTGCATCGTCCCCACCACGCGCGGGCGCGAGCACGACCGCAGACCGGGGGACGTGCTCGACGAGATTCGCCGATGCGTCGCATCCGGCGCCCGGGAGGTCACCCTGCTGGGACAGAACGTCAACTCCTACGGCTACTCGATGGGCGATCGCTACGCCTTCTCACGGCTGCTGCGTTCCTGCGGGGGGATCGAAGGGCTCGAGAGGGTCCGGTTCACATCCCCCCATCCGGCGGCGTTCACCGATGACGTCATCACGGCCATGGCCGGGACGCCGAACGTCATGCATCAGCTGCATATGCCTCTGCAGTCCGGGTCGGACCGGGTGCTGCGGGCCATGCGGCGCTCCTACCGGTCCGAGAGGTTCCTGCGGATTCTCGGACGCGTGCGCGAGGCCATGCCCGACGCCCGGGTGTCCACCGACGTCATCGTCGGATTTCCGGGGGAGACCGAGGACGACTTCCAGCGCACTCTCGAGGTCGTCGAGAGGGCGCGCTTCTCCTCGGCCTTCCTCTTCCGCTACTCGCCGCGTCCTGGCACGCCGGCGGCCGGGATGCCCCAGGTGCCTGACGAGGTGGTCTCCGAACGCTTCGACCGTCTGCTCGCGCTGCAGGAACGCATCACCACCGAAGGCATGAGACGTTTCGAAGGCCATGACGTCGAGGTGCTCGTCACCGGCGACGCGGGGCGCAAGGACGGCGCGACGGGCAGGGTGACCGGCCGCGAACGCACGGGCGCCCTTGTGCATGTCGGCGTCCCGCGCGGATTCCCCCGCCCGATGGTGGGGGATTTCGTCACCGCCACGGTGACGCATGCCGGACCGCATAACCTCATCGCCGATCCCGATCCCGAACGGGGGCAGACCTATGACATACGACGCTGACGCCCACCAGGAGGGCGACGGTTGGAACGATCCCTTGGAGGCGACCTCCCCGGGGGACGGGGCATCCACGCCGGACGGGGATGCCCGTCGCGTCGTGTCCATCGTCGGTCCGACGGCTTCGGGCAAGACCAGACTGGCCATCGCCGTCGCCAGGGCTCTGACGGCCCAGGGGGACAGGACGGAGATCGTCAACGCCGACGCCTATCAGATGTACCGCGGCATGACCATCGGGACGGCCAAGCCGACGGACGAGGAGCAGGCGGCCGTGCCCCATCATCTCCTCGACGTCATCGACCCCGATGAGAACATGACGGCGGCGCGCTTCCAGGCGATGGTCCGCGACTGCATCGCCGACCTGAGATCCCATGGCGTCCGGCCCCTTCTCGTGGGCGGATCCGGCCTGTACGCGCGCGCGGCCCTGGACGAGATCTCCTTCCCCGGAACCGACCCCGTCGTACGCCGGCGGCTGGAGGAGCGCCTTCGCGGGCAGGGGGGCGACGCCCTGTTCGAGGAGCTTCGGCGCCGGGACCCGGAGGCGGCGGCCAGAATGGACCCGCGCAACCCCAGGCGCACCATCCGCGCGCTTGAGGTCATCGAGTTGACGGGCCGGCCGTATTCGGCGAGCCTGCCGAGGTACCGCTACGCCATCCCCGCCGTGCAGATCGGCCTCGATCTGCCCCGCGAGGACATCGACCGCCGCATCGAGATGCGCACGGCGCGCATGAGGGAGGCCGGCTTCGTCGACGAGGTGCGATGGATCCGGCAGCGCCTGGGCCCCACCGCGGCCCGTGCCTTGGGATACCAGCAGGTGGTCGACTATCTCGACGGCTTGTGGAGCGAGGACGAGGCCTTCGCCGACATCGTTCGCCGGACCCGTCGTCTCGCCCGCAAGCAGATGGGTTGGTTCGGACGCGATCCGCGCATCCACTGGCTCGATGCGAGCAGCCCGCGCCTGCTTCGGAACGCTCTGGCCGTCATCGATCATGCGGATGCCGGCTACTACGATGCCACGGATTCCCATGCCGATGAGGTCGTCAGACATCATCTCGGCGCACTTGACGGCATGGACATCGCGTAGAAGGCGCCGCGTAGAATCGTGCTGCTATGACACGACAGGCATCATCCGGGAGCGGGCGCGGAGCGTCCGAGAGGTCGGCTCCGACCGATTCGTCCTCCTCTGAGGGGTCGACGAAGCGGAGGAACGCTCGTTCCGCCAAGGGGACGGACACCGAGGACAAGGACCAGGAGGAGCGCGAACCTGTGTGGAAACGCGTCCTCCTGGCCGTTCCCCGCGGTCTGGGCACCTTGGTGCGATCGGTGAGCGGCGCGGGCGACGACTTCGATCCGGCCTACCGGCGTGACGGCCTGTGCCTGCTGCTGCTTGTTCTCGCCGTGCTCTTCTGCGCCTCCGAATGGTTCCGCGTCGACGGGGTCATCGGTCGTGCGCTTCATATCATGGCCTCCGGAGTCTTCGGCGTGGTGAGCGTGGCGCTTCCCGTTCTTCTCGTCGTGCTGGCCGCGCGTCTGCTGCGTCATGCCGGTGCCGGGTCGGAGAACCCTCGGGTCATCAGCGGATGGGTGCTGCTTGTCTGGTCGGTCTGCTCCATCCTGGATGTGGCCATGGCCTCCCAGGACCGCGGCTTCGACATCGCCAGACTCGAATCGGCTGGCGGTCTTCTCGGATTCGTCATCGGCTCGCCTCTGGCCTGGGGGCTGTCGGCTCCCTTCGCCATCGTCGTCTTCGTCCTCATCGGCCTGTTCTCCCTGCTTATGATCGCCCGGATGTCCATCGGTGAGGTGGCATCCTTCGTGCGCTCGCTGTTCGGAAGGCGCTCTGAGGCGACCATGGCGGGTGATGACGTGGCGGGTGATGACGAGGAGTTCCCCGACGAGGTGCGCGTGGGGGATGCGGTGCTTCCGGTCGCGGCGGGGGTCCCCTCGCATGATGACGGGGATGAGGGGAGGTCCGCCGCGCCATCGTCCGGGAGGAGAGGATTCCTCGCCGGGCTGTCGCACATCTTCCATCGTGGCAGGGATTCCGAGGATCGTCGACTGGACCGCTACGCCGGTGACGATGCCTTCGTCTCCGCCGCGGAGCGGCAGCCGGACTCAGACGCGCGGAATGGGGACGGGGAGCGTTCCCCCCGGTCCGTGTCGTCCTCCGCGCGCGACTTCGGCGTGGACGGTGATGCGACGACACCCATGCCGGACGGTCAGAGCGGGACCGTGCCCATGCCCCTCGACGTGCCGACCACGGCCATGCCGTCGGGCTCCGGTTCCTCGGGTCCTGGGAATTCCGTCGCCGACGACTGGCGCGATGATGGCGGGGCGGGAGCCGACCCGTGGGCGTCGACGCAGCCTGCTGACCCATCGGTCGACGGGAAGGGGACGTCGCCGGCCGTTTTGTCGCCAACCGCATCCTCCTCCGCGATGGCGCCGGGGGACGTCGATGCCGCCCACGATGACGCGGCGGCGCCCTATCACCTGCCCAGTCTGGATCTGCTTGCGAGGGGCAAACCGCATGCCGCGCGCACGCCCGCGAACGATGCGGTGATCCGATCCCTGACCTCCACCTTCCGGCAGTTCCACGTCGACGCCCGCGTCGTCGGATTCCTGCGCGGCCCCTCCGTCACCCAGTACGAGGTGGAGCTCGGTCCCGGCGTCAAGGTGGAGAAGGTCACCAACCTGCAGCGCAACATCGCCTACGCGGTGGCCAGTTCCGACGTGCGCATCCTCTCGCCTATCCCCGGCAAGTCGGCCATCGGCATCGAGATTCCTAACGTGGATCGCGAGATCGTCCATCTCGGCGACGTGCTGCGCAGCGACGCCGCCACCTCCGACCCCAATCCCATGCTCGCCGGCGTCGGCAAGGACGTGGAGGGGCATTTCGTCACCGCGGACCTCACGAAGATGCCGCATCTGCTCGTCGCCGGCGCCACCGGCTCCGGCAAGTCGAGCTTCATCAACTCGATGCTCACCTCGATCATCATGCGTGCCACGCCGGAGCAGGTAAGGCTTATCCTCGTCGACCCCAAGCGCGTCGAACTGTCCGCCTATGCGGGAATCCCGCATCTGCTCACCCCCATCATCACCGACCCCAAACGCGCATCCCAGGCTCTGGAATGGGTCGTCAAGGAGATGGACGCGCGCTACGACGACCTGCAGTTCTTCGGGTTCCGCCACGTCAAGGACTTCAACGCCGCCGTCCGCGCGGGCAAGGTGCACGCTCCGCTGGGCTCCAACCGCAAGGTGGCGCCGTATCCGTACCTGCTCGTCGTCGTCGATGAGATGGCCGACCTCATGATGGTGGCGAAGAACGACGTGGAGAGCTCCATCCAGCGCATCACGCAGCTCGCCCGCGCGGCCGGCGTCCATCTGGTCCTGGCGACGCAGAGACCCTCGGTGGACGTCGTCACCGGCCTCATCAAGGCGAACATCCCTTCGCGTCTGGCCTTCGCCACATCCTCGGCCACGGATTCGAGGGTCATCCTCGACTCCGTGGGCGCCGAATCGCTGATCGGCCAGGGCGATGCGCTGTTCCTGCCGATGGGGTCGGCAAAGCCCATCCGTGTGCAGGGCTCGTGGGTGAGCGAGTCGGAGATCCGCCGGGCCGTGGACTTCGTGCGCACCCAGCGCAGGCCCCGCTACCGCGAGGACATCGAGCAGATGGCGAAGGAGGCGGATGCCAAGGCGGTCGAGCCCGACGAGGACATCGGCGACGACATGGACGTGCTGCTGCAGGCGGCCGAGCTCGTCGTCACCACCCAGTTCGGCTCGACGTCCATGCTCCAGCGCAAGCTGCGCGTGGGCTTCGCCAAGGCCGGCAGGCTGATGGATCTGCTCGAATCCCGTGGGGTGGTCGGTCCCTCCGAAGGGTCCAAGGCCCGCGATGTGCTCGTCCAGCCGCAGGACCTTCCCCAGGTGCTCGACTTCATCAGGGGGAGGACGTCCTCCCTGCAGCACGCCCCTGCGGCGACCGCCGATCAGGAGGGGTAGCGAAGGCCGCCGCCGGGCCGCGCCCTCTCGCCTGCATCAGCGTGTTCCGGAATCCTTTCGGAACGCATTCGGAGGGCCTCTCCGCGGTTTCCGCGCTGGTATATGGTGGAGCCTATGCGAAATCGTGCCGCGGAGAGGCCGTCCCTGCTCGATGGCTGGAACAGCCCGCCAAATCTTGTCACCTATGCGAGGATCGTGTTGGTGCTCGCCTTCATCGGCGTCGATGTGGCCGCCGGATCGAGGGGGACGTCAAGCCTGGCGCTGCGCTGGACGGCCGCCGCTCTGTTCGCCGTCGCCGCCTCCACCGACAAGCTGGACGGGTGGATGGCGCGCACGTACGACCACGTCACCGAGCTGGGCAAGCTCATGGATCCCATCGCCGACAAGCTGCTCATCGGCTCCGCGCTCGTCATCGCCTCCTGCTTCGGCGAGCTCGGATGGTGGGTGACGATTCTCATGCTCATCCGCGAGGTCGGCATCACCGTCATGCGCCTGTGCGTCATCGACACAGGAGGCCGGGTGATCGCCGCATCGAAGGCGGGGAAGTACAAGACTCTCACGCAATGCGTGGGCCTGGGACTGCTGCTCATGCCCATGTGGTCGCTTGTCCCGGGACTGAGCGCGTCCGGCTCAGGGACGGCAACGCCCATGTGGGTGACCGTCTACTACGTCGTCACCTACGCCGTCATCTATCTGTCCCTGGTTCTATGTCTGTATTCCGGCGCGCTGTACCTGTATCGGGTGTTCGCCCATCGTGGGCATGGCTCCAACGGCGGATCCGATGCCACGGAATCCATAGGCCGGGACGGGGCGTCTTCGTCTTCCTCGGCTTCCTCCTCAGCGGAGACCTCCCGATTCGATTCCCCATCCGATCGCGCACGGGAATGACCGCGGCGGATTCCTTCCAGGATTGCGATTCCGCCGTCCCGGCATGGCTGGGGTCCCGGACGGATGCGGCGTCCTCGTCGGTTCTTGACGCGTGCCGGGCGTCGGGCGTGCTTCTGGCGGTGTCCGAATCCCTGACGGGAGGTCTTGTCTCCGACGCCTTCGTGAGGATTCCGGGTGCCTCCGATGTCTTCCTCGGATCGGCCGTCACCTATGACGTCGCCGCCAAGGCGTCGGTTCTTGGCGTCGACGAGGGGCTGCTCGCGCGGGAGGGCG
Organism: uncultured Bifidobacterium sp.; assembly: GCA_937876495.1. Classification (GTDB taxonomy): domain Bacteria; phylum Actinomycetota; class Actinomycetes; order Actinomycetales; family Bifidobacteriaceae; genus Bifidobacterium. The sequence continues at coordinate 5,574 of CALEGL010000294.1, read as the reverse complement.
CCGTGCGAGCAGCCGTCGCTGACCAGATGGCGACGGGAACGGCAAGGCTGTTCGGCGGTCCGCATCCCGGGACGCCGGTCATCGGCCTGTCCACCACGGGCGTCGCCGGACCGGGTCCCGATGACCGGGGGAATCCCCAGGGGCTGGTCTATGTCGGCGTGTTCCTTCCCGAGATATTCTCCGCGCCGACCGTTCCGTCTCTCGCCGCACTGTCCGCTCTTCATGATGACGGCGTCCTTGATTGTGGTGCCGTTCGTGACGGTGCCCTTCGTGACGGCGACAATGGTTCCCCTGACATCGGGGTCGCCGCATCCCTTGCCTATTCCCGCCGCATACCTGCGGTTTCGGGAAGCTCGGCGTCGGAAGCCGCGGTCTCGGCGGCCGCCTCCGGCAAGGCGGTCCCCGGCACGGAGGGGGCAGGACGCGTCGACGTGCTCGAGCTGCGCTGCCGTGGCTCACGGGAGGGGATTCGTCGGCGGGCGGTGTTCGCCCTGCTGGAATATGTGAGCCATCTCACAGCGCCACGGGGGGAATAATCCCCCGAATCGACCTGTTGTTTATGTCGTACGTAATCAACAGGTCCTAGGGAATACGGAATGGGGATGGCACCATGGAAAGCATGATTCGCAGCGCGGAGCGTCAGAACCAGAACGTGGCGGGGGTCAGCCCGGTCCTTCCCGGCGCGGCGCGCATGAGGGATCTGACGCCCGCCCAGCGCAGGGCAGTGATGTTCGCGCAGCGTCAGGTGCTGATGGCGAGGGCCGCCAAGAAGGCCAAGGACGACAGAAAGGCCGCGCTTGACCGCATGTGGCGGCAGGAGGACGACGAGACCGAGGTCGAGACTCGTTCCTCCGTACGCGCCCGGGGTTCCGAGCGGTCCGTCCATGACGTCTCCCTGCGCGAGGCCATAGGCCATGTGCTCCGCGATCTTCGCACCCGTGACCATCGCACTCTGCGCGAGGTCAGCGAGAAGGCCGGAGTATCCCTGGGGTATCTCTCCGAGGTCGAGCGCGGTCAGAAGGAGGCCAGCTCGGAGCTGCTGAGCTCCATCGCCGAATCCCTGGGCGTGAGCACGGCACAGATGCTCCGGATGGTCGCCGACTACCTCGAGTCCCTCGAGGCCTGAATCCGGCCGGACACCCTCGGGTTCACGACCCGTCGGCGGTGTCGTTCCGACCGCCGACGGGTTTCCCATACGTCCTCCCGCGTCCATGGCGGGGTCGTCGACTGCTCATGTCCTCGGTTTCGGCGGTCGCCATCGCGGGCGTCACCTCTCGTCTCCATGGCGTGGGTCGTTGAAGGTGAGGATGCGATCGGGGTGGTGCGACGCTCGTGCCGAGTCCTCCGTGCGTGGAAAGCCGTCACCGTGACGGGTTTCGGTTCCCCGCGTCCGCGTCACCGTCGGGCCCGCGGCCGTGCCGTCCCCGGAGGGTGGCAGTGTGGCCCGCGTGAGGGAACGTGAGTTCTGGCAGCTGCTGGATGAAGTCTTCGGACGGGCCTACGGGCGCAGTCTGTCGAGGGATCTGTGCCTGACGGCGCTGGATGACGCCACGGTCATCGAAGCCCTGGCCTCCGGCGTCGAACCACGTGTCGTCTGGAACGTCCTGTGCGACCAGATGGAGATCCCCGACAGCCGCCGATGGGGGAGGGACCATAACGCGCCGCCCCTTCCCGGGACGCGCAGGGTGGTCGAGCCCTGACGTCCTGCTCCGCCGTGATGCGCTCCGTCGGAATGGCCTCAAGCCCTTCCGAAACGGATTGCGACGGCGTGCGTGCGGCGCCCGATCCATTCGAACAAATGTTCGCCTCATGGGATAGACTGCTGAAGGAATCCGCGGGATGGCGCCGCGCTCGACCACACAGGTCGCGGCCGGCCGGCGTCGAGGTCCCGCCGCCTATCGTGGGGCGGGTCACAGCCACGAACGGTAAGGAGAAGCGATGGCGCATCAGACCAAGACCGCGGCGGCCTCAGCTGCGGGCTCGACGGGGGAGTCCTCGGCAACCGATGGGGAGTCGCGGCACCGCACGGTCGATCCGCGGCGCCAGGCAGCCCTGAACACCGCGCTTGAACAGGTGGAGCGCAGCTTCGGCAAAGGTTCCGCCATGCGTCTGGGGGACAAGCCCCATCAGAACGTCGAGGTCATCTCCACCGGTTCGCTGGCCCTGGACATGGCCCTGGGGATCGGTGGTCTTCCGCGCGGTCGCATCGTCGAGATCTATGGCCCCGAGTCCTCGGGAAAGACCACTCTCGCCCTCCATGTGGTGGCCAACGCCCAGAGGAACGGCGGCGTCGCGGCCTTCATCGACGCCGAGCACGCCTTGGATCCGGACTACGCCAGGCATCTGGGGGTGGACACCGATTCCCTCATCGTCTCCCAGCCTGACAACGGGGAACAGGCGCTGGAAATCGCCGACATGCTCATCCGTTCCGGCGCACTGGACGTCATCGTCATCGATTCCGTCGCGGCGCTGGTTCCCAAGGCAGAGATCGAAGGCGAGATGGGGGACAGCCATGTGGGGCTGCAGGCGCGTCTGATGAGCCAGGCGCTGCGGAAAATGACAGGCGCCTTGTCCCAGGCGGGGACCACGGCCATCTTCATCAACCAGCTGCGTGAGAAGATCGGCGTGTTCTTCGGCAACCCGGAGACGACCACCGGAGGCAAGGCCCTGAAATTCTATGCCTCCGTCCGACTTGACATCCGGCGCATCCAGACTCTGAAGAACGGCGACGAGGCGGTGGGAAGCCGCACCAAGGTCAAGGTCGTCAAGAACAAGATGGCTCCGCCCTTCAAGTCGGCGGAATTCGACGTGCTCTATGGTGAGGGGATCTCGCGTGAGGGGTCCGTCCTGGACATGGCCCTGCAGTGCGGCATCGTCAAGAAGTCCGGATCCTGGTTCACCTACGAAGGCGACCAGCTGGGGCAGGGGCGCGAGAACGTCCGCCGCTTCCTCAAGGACAATCCGGGGATCACGGACGAGATCGAACGCAAGGTGAAGCAGAAGTTCGGTCTGCTGCCGGCGGACGATGAATCCTCCGGCGACGGCCCGGCGTCCGACGGCGAGGGGGCTGCGTCCTCCAAGGGGACGGCCGATGCCGGTCCGGCCGCCGACGACAGGTGATCGACGCATCGGGGTTCCTGGCATCCCTGTCCCGGTCATTGGGTGACGATGATGACGGGGCCGTGGATGGCGGCGTCATGGATGGCGGCGTCGTGGATGGCGGGAATCGTCGGCCCCGTTCCCTCGCCGACGCGATGGAGGGCGTCGCCCACGGATCCGGGTCTGATGCCCGCGCAGTGGATTCTGAAACGGATCCCTCCCCGTCGGGATGGGGACGGCGGCCATGGCGTCGATCAAGCGGCGGAGTACGGACCGGGAGCAATGCGAAGCGACGTCTGCCCGATTGCGAGGGACGATCCTCGGGTACCCGGAGGTCCCGGGAACGTTCCATGCCGGAAGGCGGCTCCGGAAGCCGTGACGACTGCCGTGAGGCGGCGCTGCGTCTGCTCGACGCGGCTCCGCGGTCATCGAGTGATCTGGAAGACAGACTGGTCGGCAAGGGGTTCCCTCGGGAACTTGCCGAGTCCGTCGTCGCCAGGTTCGTCGAGGTGGGACTCGTCGACGACGAGGCCTACGGCGGTATGGTTCTGCGAAGCTGCCTGGACAGGGGAATGGGCCAGGCGGGCGCCCTTCGGGAGCTTCACAGGCGGGGAATCGGCCGTTCCCTCGCCGAGGGTCTCGTCGACGCGGCCGATGACCGCGGCGACTTCCTCGGAGCCGCGCGGAGTCTGGGACGGTCGGTGGCGCGTCGCACCGAGGGACTGGACAGGCAGGTCCGTCTGCGTCGCTTCTGGGCCGCGGGCGGGCGACGCGGTCATCGCGCCGACGTTCTTCGTCGGGTGGCCGGGGAGATGTTCCCAAGGGACGTCCGGGAGGCGTCCGACGGCACGGAGGGTTTCGGTGCCGTCTAGAAGTGCCGTCTGAAAGGGCTCATTCGCAGGGACGCTCGGCGTCGGTGATTCCGCGTCGGTGGTTTCTGGTCGGCGATCAGGGCGTCGGAGGTCACGCATGAACGTGTGATGAGACCCCCGCATACCCCGGGTTCTGTCACGCGCCCATAGGACGCGCGGATGGCCATCCATCTCGACCTGACGTCGCCGCCAGGCTCCAGCAGCCTACCCGAAGGCACGGGCGAGCAGCCCTTGACGCCTTCTGCTTGGCCTTGCTCCCGATGAGGCTTACCATGCGGTCGTCGTTGCCGACGACCCGGTGGTCTCTTGCACCGCCGTTTCACCCTTGCTCCGCCGAAGCGGGGCGGTCTGTTCTCTGTGGTGCTGTCTCTCAGGTCACCCTGGGCGGACGTTATCCGCCATCGTGCTCTGTGGAGCCCGGAAGTTCCTCAGCCTCGCCTCAGGCGAGGCCGCGGCCATCGGGGGGTCTCGAAGGGACATGATACCAGTGCCCGGCCGTCAGTGGCCGAATGGACCGTGCCGGCGTTTTCATCTCCGGTCTGCGGGTGTCGTGCTCCCGGTCGCGTAACGTTCTCGGCTACAATGAACCTACCCGTCAGGGCGCTGACGCCCAGCGGGACCATATGGCGGCCCGCGCCGCCTGAGTCAACAAGGAGGTCCACATGGAAATCGTCGTTACCGGACGCCACACGCAGATCAAGCAGAAGTTCCGCGATGTCGTCGAGAGCAAGATGAATCGTGTGACCGCCATCGCCCCCGACGCCCAGCGCGCGCAGATCGTCCTCACGCATGAGGGCAATCCCCGCCAGGCCGACACCGCGCGTCGAGTGGAGATCACCGTCATTGCAGGGCGCACGGTGGTGCGCGCCGAGGCCTCCAGCGCCGATGAGTTCAGCGCTCTCGACATGGCCCTGGACAAGCTCACACTGCGGCTGCGACGCGCTCGGGACCGCCGCAAGGATCATCGCCGCGGCTACGCCGTTCCCGTGGGCACCGGAGCCGTCCAGCCCGAGTCCACCGTCGAGAGCCCGGCCGAGGAGCCCACCGAGGACGAGCCCGTCAACAGCCCGCAGGCGGCCGTCGCCTCGGATCTCGGCCCCGGTGAATCCGTCGAGGTCCAGGTCGGGGACACACCCATCGTCATCCGCCGCAAGCTGCATATCGCCGAGCCCATGAGCATCGACGAGGCCCTGTATGAGATGGAGCTCATCGGCCATGACTTCTTCCTGTTCGTCAACAAGGCCACGGGACGCCCGTCCGTGGTGTACCACCGCCATGGATGGAGCTACGGCGTCTTCGAGATCGATACCCCGGAGAACGTGAAGTCCGCGGCGAAGTAGTCCGCTTCCCTCGTCCGCATACGGCGGGTCGGCGCGTGGATCCATCGGATCCGGGAGTCGACCCGCTCGTCATTCGCGATGAGGAAAGTCGGAGACAGGGGGCGACGGCGCCGTCGACAACGACGACCGAAACAGGGGCGCGGGGCTGGGGACCCGACAGAGCGCAATGGAATGCGGCATGACGGCATGGGATTCATGACGGGAGGGGATTGTCGTGGCCGGCCGGCAGAGGGCGGCCCGGGACGCTGGGTCCCGCGGGCGTG
>CALEGL010000293.1 GCA_937876495.1 uncultured Bifidobacterium sp. | reverse complement strand
GATGTAATAGTCGACCATGTCCGCGAGGAAACGACCTGACGCCGTTCCCAGACCGCGCCACGTTCGGGTGGCCGAGCGCGTGAGAACCGTGCGGTGCGTCACGTCAAGCCCGACCATCGTCGTGTGGACGCCGCTGCGGAACAGCATGTCGGCCGACTCCGGATCCGGCGAGATGTTGGCCTCCACACACGGATTGACGTTGCCCGGAACCGTCAGCGCGCCGCCCATGAAGGTGATCGACCCCACGCCCGACATGGCCTCGGGATCCTGTGCGCAGACATGGGCGATGGTCGTCAGCGCGCCCGTGGGGACGATCAGCAGGTCACGGCCGTATTCCCTGGCGGCGCCGATGATGAACTCCCCCGCGGATTCGGATTGCGGGACGCGCGGGGAGTCGGGGATGTCGGCGCCACCGAGCCCATCGTCGCCGTGGATGGCGCGGGATCCCGGGGACGGGCCGAACGAATCGGCGTTGGCCGGATGGTCGAGGCCCGCATACACGGGGATGTCGGGGCGTCCGAAGAGGTTGAGCACGGCAAGCGAGTTGCGCATGCCGCGCTCGACGGTGACGTTGCCATAGGTGCCGGTGACGGCGATGAGGTCGACCTCCGGGCTGGCGAGGGCGTAGGCGATGGCGAGCGCGTCGTCGATGCCGGTGTCGAGGTCGAGGATGAGCGGACGGCGACGAACGGAGACGGAGGGCAACAAATCGACCATGCCTCCACTGTAAATCCGGATGAATCCTGCCGGATGGATCCGGATTCGACTGACGCGCCCACGACCGGCAGGGTCGTCCAGAACAGTCGCTGATTGGAACAGACCTGGATCCAGCGCATGAAGCACCGACGAGTGCATCCAGTGAACTCCGCCGTCCGGCCATCGGAGAATGCCGCAGCGGTCCGTTCGCCGTCATGCCGAGCGAATGCATACTGATGTCAATGTGATATCATTTTGATGTCAGGTCGGACGGAGCCGGAACCGTGAAGGGCGGACGGCGTCCACGACCGGACGACCCGACATGACCGATCGCCATCCGGCGACGACGTCCGGAGACCGCGAGCAGAACGGCACCCCGGACGAAAACCACACGGAAACAGACAAAGAAAACAACGAAGAAGGAGAGACCATGACGACGACGCCACGCACACCCCAATCGGAAGACCCGCAACCAGAAGCACCACGACCGGAAACGCCCCGACCCGGAGCCTCACGAGCAACGGACGCCGGTGCCGTGCGAACGACCACCACCCGTACGAACACCACGGACGGCGCGACCGCCGGCTCCCCCACGAACGCCGACGCGCCCGCCCTCGCCGGAATCCCGGCCATCCGCACCGCCACCACGGAACGCCCGGGCTCGACGCACAGCGGCTGGACGGCCCTTGTGCTCGTGCTCCTCGGCTGGCTCGCCACGCTGGCCCTGATGGCGGTGGGGATCGTCCTGATGGCTGGCGATGCGGACGCCCAAGGCGTTCCGTTCGCCATCGGAATCGTCCTGCTCGTCGTCTCGATCCTCGCCATCCTGCCGATGTCCATCGTCCTCGGCGGCTTCTTCACGCTGCAGCCCAACGAGGCCCGCGTCCTCGTGCTGTTCGGCGAATACCGCGGAACCATTCGCGAGACCGGATTCCACTGGGCGAATCCCTTCTATTCGCGGACACTGTCGGGCCCGTCGACTCAGGCCATCGCCCAGGCCGTCAAGAAGGCCACCGACGACACCGACGACTCCTCGGCGACGACGGACGCCGTCAAGGCCACCGTGTCCCTGCGCGCCCGCACACTCAACGGCCCGAAGCTCAAGGTCAACGACAAGAACGGCAATCCCATCGAGATCGCCACCGTCGTCGTCTGGCACGTGGTCGACACCGCGAAGGCCGTGTTCGACGTCGACCATTACGAGCAGTATGTGAGCACCCAGTCCGAGACCGCGCTGCGCCACGTGGCCAGCCTGTACGCCTACGACCACAACGGCGACGGGGACGAGGCCGCCGCCGGCCAGATCACGCTGCGGTCCAACATCCTCGAGGTGTCCCAGGCGCTGAAGAAGGAGCTGTCCGAGCGGCTCGGACCTGCAGGGATCGCCGTGGACGACGCGCGTCTGACGCATCTGGCCTACGCTCCGGAGATCGCCCAGGTCATGCTGCGCCGGCAGCAGGCCGAGGCCATCATCGCCGCCCGCACCAAGATCGTGCAGGGTGCTGTGTCGATGGTCGACATGGCCCTGAAGGAGCTCGACCAGGACGGCATCGTCGAGCTCGACGAGGAGCGCAAGGCCTCGATGGTGTCGAATCTGATGGTCGTGCTGTGCGGCGACAACGACGCCCAGCCGGTGATCAACGCAGGCACGCTGTACAGCTGATCGATGCGGCCGCACCATGACATCAAGGAAACAGTATCCGCTTCGGGTCGACCCGGCCCTGTGGGATGCGGTCGAGAAATGGGCGGCCGACGAGCTGCGCAGCGTGAACGGACAGATGGAGTTCATCATCCGCGACTCGCTGCGCCGCGCCGGCCGGCTCCCCGACGACGTCGGACCCGCCAGGACGAACACCCGACGGCATCCGGGAAACGAGGACGAATCCGCCGCGTAGTCACTTCTTTGCGCCGCCGAAGTCCACTACGTGGTCGCTTTCGGCGTCAATCCGCCCATCCTTCTACCATGTGCCTCGCCACAAGCGCTGAAAACACCGCAACATTCTCCCTAGGACGAGCCGGCCTCGGCCACGACACCGACGGACCGGAACACATAGAGAAGCAGAGAAGTACAAAGAGGGTTCGTAGGTCATGGAGAAGGTCAAAGGTGCGGCCGACTGGCTCACCAAATGGTTCACGCTGATCGTCATCGTCTGGGCGGTCTTCAACTACTTCGTCCCCGCCACCAGCGTGTGGGGCAAAAGCTATACCGGATATCTGCTGGGGATCGTGCTGTTCGGCATGGGTCTGACCCTGTCGATCGACGACTTCGCGCGCATCATCAGGCAGCCGCTGATGGTCATCGTCGGAACCGTCGCGCATTACGTCATCATGCCTCTTATCGCCGTGCTGCTGTGCTGGATCTTCCGGCTCGACGGGCCACTGGCCGTCGGCGTCATCCTCGTGGGCTGCTGCCCGTCCGGGACCTCGTCGAACGTCATGAGCTACCTGTCGCGCGGCGACGTGGCGCTTGACGTGTCCATCGGCATCCTGTCGACGCTGCTCGCTCCGCTCATGATCCCGCTGCTCATGCAGGGACTCGCCTCGCGCTACGTCGACATCCCGTGGCAGTCGCTGTTCCTCAGCGCCCTCAAGGTCGTGCTTCTGCCCATCGCGCTCGGCCTCATATGCCACGCCATCTTCAAGGAGAAGATCGCCAAGGTCACGGTGGCGCTGCCCATCGTCTCGCAGGTGGCGATCCTGCTCATCATCGGCGTCGTCGTGGCCGTCAACCAGGCCAAGCTCTTCAGCCCCGAGACCCTGCTCGCCGTGCCGGTCGTCATGCTGCACAACCTGTGCGGATACGGGCTTGGATACGGGTTCTCGAAGCTGATGTACAAGGTGTATCCGAAGGGCTTCAAGTACGCGCAGCAGAAGGCCATCACCTTCGAGGTGGGCATGCAGGACTCCGCCCTGGGCGCCACCCTGGCCCTGACCTCCTTCGCCGCCACGCCCGTCGCCGCCATTCCGTCGACGTTCTTCAGCGTGTGGCACAACATCTCCGGGTCGGTGCTCTCGTCGTGGTGGCGTCGCCATGACGACAAGTACGGCATCGCCGCCGACGCGGACAACGGCAAGATCAGAGCAAAGGCCGCGGCAACCGCGACCGCGTGATTCACGGTTCGCCGGTCGGCATCGCATCGTCATACTGAAGCCCCGCTCCCAATCGGAGCGGGGCTTTCGTCATGGGGGACGTCATGAGGGACGGACCCACGAGCGCGGGCACACGGATCCGACGCCTTCCGCGTCCCATCGCATCCGACGCCACCGAATGCGGCTCCATCAGGCACCCCCTTCTCGCGGTCGGACCCTGATTCCGGTCACCCCGGTCACCGTGAAGGCACCCATCCCCCGACGATCCTGGCATGCAGGGAGGCCAGCGTCCCCTGACGTCCGGGTTTGTCGAGCTCGCACTCCCAGACGACGAAGACCCGCCAGCCGGCGTCCTCGAGCTCGGCGATCTGCCGCCTGTCGCGATTCCGGTTCCGGGTGAGCTTCGCCGTCCAGAAGTCGACATGCGACTTGGGGATGACGCATTTCGCGCAACCCTCATGCATATGCCAGAAGCAGCCGTTGACGAAGACGATCGCCCTCCACTTCGGCAGCACGACGTCGGGATGCCCCGGATACCGCCGGTCGTTCTTGCGGAAGCGCATCCCTCGTGCGAACAGATATCGGCGAACCAGCACCTCGATCGAGGTGTCCTTGCCGCGGATATGCGACATCGTGTAGCTGCGGGTGCCACGTTCGAAACGTTCGAAACGTTCGACGCGGGCGCCGGTTCTGGCGTGCGATGACGTCGCAGGCACCGGCGTCGCATGGGGCGTCTTCGCGCGGGTCGCCACGGAACCGGAACGCGACGCCGAAGGCGGCCCCCCGGACACACGCGCCCCCTCGGTCTTCGCCTTCGTCGCGCTCGGCCTCTTCCCGGACGACGCGCTTCCTCTGCTTGACACGGCTCTCCATTATGCCCGCCGAGGCCGGATCGGAATCCCCGCGACCTGTTCTGGTCAGCCGAGAACATCTCCTATGCCGCATCCCGTGCGATGGCACACCCTGTTAGTGTCACTATGACACTAAGTCATAGGCTCGGACCATGCGACGACGAAACGACCGTCGCGGACATGGCGGACGAGCGAAAGGGAGGCGGGATGAGACCCTCGGCGAACGTCTCCGAACGCGCGCAGGAGCCACCAGACATCGGCGTCTCCGTCGTCATTCTCGCCCTCGACCGCACGGACTCCCCCGACGCCAGACCCACGCTACGCATTCCGCTGGTGCGCCGCATACGGCAGCCCTTCCTCGGCGCCTGGGCGCTTCCCGGGTCCCGGCTCCGACAGGGCGTCTCACTGGAGGCCGCCGCCTCGGACGCCCTGCTGTCCACGACGGGCCTCGACGCGCGCTACCTCGAGCAGCTCTACACCTTCGGCGATCCCGGGCGCTCCTCAAGCGGGCTCCCCATGGTGTCCATCGCCTACTGGGCGCTTATCGACGCCGACGAGGCCCGGGGCGTGCACGAGGCCGAGAACGTCCAGTGGTTCCCCGTCAGCGCACTGCCACCCCTCGCCTTCGACCATCGCCGGATCGTCGACTACGCGCTCGGACGCGTGCGGGCGAAGATCGGCTACACCGACATCGCCACCCGTCTCGTGGGCGAGACCTTCACCCTCAGCCAGCTGCGCCGCGTGTACGAGGCAATCCTCGACCGCACGCTCGACCCACCGAACTTCCGCCGAGGCATCCTCGCCACCGGAATGCTCGAAGCCACCGGCGAGCGCCTCGCCGAGGGACGGCATCGGCCGGCGGCCCTGTACCGCTACGCCGCGCGAGGAGCCGCGCGCCCGTCGCTTCGGCCGGCGCCATCGCTGCGAATGCGGACGACCTCCACAGCGCATGTCACAACCGACGTCGACGCCACGACCAGGTCCGGAACAAGCGCATCCGGAACGACCACATTCGGAACGACCATCCCAAGTACGAGCGCATCCGGAACAAGCATCCTCGGCACGACCACACCCAAACGCGCATCCGCATCTGCGAACCCTTCCGCATCACCCCATCGCATAACCCCGTCTTCCAAGGAGAGACCATGACATCCGTCGACGCCATCATCGAACGGCTCGGAGCCACCCGCACCTGCGACTCCGGACTCACCCGCGAGCCCTGGAGCTTCGACTCCGTCCGACCCGGATACGGCCCCGGCGCCTCGGCACGCGACCGCTTCCCCCGCAACTCACCGCGTCAGACGCCGCTGCCCGAGGAGTACACCCGGGCCACGGCCGCCGAGCTGCAGGACCGCATCCTCGAGGCGCGCCATCGTCTGGGTGACCGCGCGCTCATCCTGAGCCACTACTACCAGCGCGACGAGATCATCGTCCACGCCGACTTCGTCGGGGACTCCTTCCAGCTCGCGCGCAACGCCGCCACGCGTCCGGACGCCGACGACATCGTCTTCTGCGGCGTGCATTTCATGGCGGAGACGGCCGACATCCTCTCCACCGACCGTCAGAACGTCATCCTGCCGAATATGGCGGCCGGCTGCTCGATGGCCGACATGGCCGACATCGACCAGGTGGAGCGCTGCTGGAGGCGGCTTGAGACCGCCTGCGGCACGGCCCCCGATGCCGACGGACGCCAGCAGGTCGTCCCGGTGACGTACATGAACTCCTCGGCCGCCCTCAAGGCCTTCTGCGGCCGCCACGGCGGCATCGTGTGCACGAGCTCCAACGCGCACGCCGTCCTCGACTGGGCCTTCGCGCGCGGCAGGCGCGTCCTGTTCTTCCCCGACCAGCATCTCGGGCGCAACACCGCGCGCGCCATGGGCATCCCGCTGGACCGCATGCCCGTGTGGGACCCGTTCAGGCCGGACGGCGGCCATGACGACGCCACCTGGGCGCAGGCGGCGATGATCCTGTGGAAGGGCTTCTGCTCGGTGCATCAGCGCTTCACCGTGGAGCAGATAGACCGGGCGCGCAAGGCCTATCCGGACGTGACCGTGCTCGTCCACCCCGAATGCTCGATGGAGGTCGTCGACGCGGCCGACGGCGTGGGATCCACCGCGTACATCGTGAGGAAGATCGAGGAGGCGCCCGCCGGAGCGACCATCGCCGTGGGCACCGAAATCAACCTCGTCAACCGGCTGGCCGCGCAGCATCCCGACAAGACGGTGTTCTGCCTCGACCCCGTCGTCTGCCCCTGCTCGACGATGTACCGCATCCATCCCGCGTACCTCGCCTGGTCGCTGGAGAACCTCGTGAACGGTAGGGTCGTCAACCGCATCACCGTGGACCCGGCGACCGCCGCCGACGCCCGCGTGGCGTTGACGCGCATGCTCGAGGTGCATCCGTGATGACGACGGAGACGAAGAAGGCGCGGACCGCGACGACCGGAGCGCCCGGCACGAGCAGAGCTCCCGATTCGAACAGGACGCGCCGGCGTGCCCCCGACCGCGTCATCGTCATCGGCGCGGGGATAGCGGGGCTGTCCGCGGCGCTGGCGACGGCCCGGGGCGACCGGACCCGCGGAATCAAGCCCATGGACGTGCTGCTGGTGACGAAGACGAATCTCATCGAATCGAACACCTTCCACGCGCAGGGCGGCATCGCCGCGGCGGTGTCCCCCGACGACGACCCGGCGCTTCATGCGAAGGACACCCTGGCGGCAGGAGACGGGCTGTGCGACCCCACGGCCGTGGACGTGCTCACCCGCGAAGGCGCCGACCGCGTGCGGGCGCTTCTCACCGCCGGCGTGCGCTTCGACCGCGGACCGGACGGGAAGCCTCTGCGGGGCCTGGAGGCTGCCCACAGC
>CALEGL010000292.1 GCA_937876495.1 uncultured Bifidobacterium sp. | reverse complement strand
ATCGAGGACTATGCGCGGGGACGGGCAGGTGGTGATCTGAGCGCACTGATGGACGCCGCTCCGCGTGAGGCCCATCTGGTGGCGCTGTCGGGCGTCGGTCGGCGGGCGGATGCCGGAGCGGGGATCCGAGAGCGGGGAACGACGTCGTCGGGATTCCGATCCGTGACATCTGGCGAATCGTCTCGAATGGCAGCGTCCGACTCGTCGCAGCGTCCGTCGTCGCCGCGTCGTGCGGATGGGCTCCCTCTGCGCACGGTCGATGCCGCGGATGTCAGGGTGGGGGACGTGCTTGCCGTGCTTCCCGGGGAGACCGTTCCCGTTGATGGAGAGCTGCTCAGTGGAACGGCGACCCTTGATCTGAGCAGCATCAACGGCGAGCCTCTGCCTCGCGAGGTGTTCGCCGGTGCCCGGGTGCCGTCCGGAGCCGTCAACGGATCCGCCGCCCTGACGATGCGGGCGGTCCAGGTGGCGGCCGACTCGCAGTACCAGCGCATCCTCAGACTGGTCTCCTCCGCCCAGGAGTCACGCCCGCCCGCCGTGCGCACCGCGGACCGTCTCGCAGTGCCCTTCACCCTGCTGTCCTTGGCGATTGCGGCGGGCGCATGGACCGCGCGGTGGGGGCGGTCGGGCTTCGCGCAGGCGGTGCTGCTGGCCACCGCCGGCGCGCTTCTCATCGGGGCGCCGGTGGCCTTGGTCGCCGGAACCGGGGGTCGGGCCAAGGCGGGCGTGCTCATCCGGTCGCAGGATGTGCTCGAGACGCTGGGCGAGGTCACCCATGTGTTCTTCGGCAAGGCGGGCACGGTCACGGTCAAGACCCCCCAGGTGGTTGCGGTGGACGTCATCGGTGGTTTGGGGAGGGCTGCCGTGTGGGCCGATCGCGAATGGCGGGCATCGACGCCGGGGACGGGGACGACCGCGGGCGCGTCGGGGTTCGATGACTCCAGGCGCATACTCGCCCTGGCCGGCGTGCTCGAGACCTACTCCGTGCACATCCTTGCCAAGGGCATCGCCCGGGCCGGATCCGAGGCCCTGGCTGGACTGCGCGCAGCCACGGGGCGTCCCTATCCCGTCGTGACCGCCGTGTCGGAGGATCCGGGGAACGGCATCGAGGGCGACGTCGACGGCGTCCATATGCGCGTCGGGCGACTGGCCTTCGTCGTTCCTCGGGGGGACGCGGATTGCGACGCCGCCCGTGCCGCCTGCGAGGGGCTTCGTCCTCTCGCTCCGGACGAGATGCTCTCCTATGTGTCCTGTGATGGGCGGCTGTCCGCGCGCATCGTTCTCCGCGATGTTCCGAGAGCGGATTCGCGGGCGTCGCTGGACCGGTTGCGCGGCATGGGCGTCACGGGGCTCACCATGGTCACCGGCGACAGGCTCGCTTCGGCGAAGGTGATCGCCGATGAGGTCGGCATTGCCGACGTCCGGGCGGATTTGCTGCCCGAGGACAAGCTGAGGGCGGTTCGCGACGCCGGTTCCGGCGACTCGTCAGAGAAGGAGCGGCCGGGGCGGCGGAACCGGCGCCGGGTGACGATGATGGTGGGTGACGGGGTTAACGACGCTCCAGTCCTCGCGGCCGCCGACGTCGGCATGGCCATGACGGACGGCACAGCCACGGCCGCCTCCGAATCGGCGCAGGCCGTCATCATGACCGATGACATATCCGCTGTCCCCGGCTCCCTGGCCATCGCGCGGCGCACGAGACGCATCATGCTGCAGGCCGTCGTCGGGGGTCTGGTCCTCGCCGTCGTGGGGATGACGGCGGCCGCGTTCGACCTCATCCCCGTGGTGGCGGGGGCGTTCCTTCAGGAGGGGATCGACGTGGCCTCCATCCTCTGGGCCCTCACCGCACTCATCGGCTCCAGAGACGATTCCTCCGGCGCGGCCGCGAACGGCGGGGGACGTGATGCCGGTCACGGAGCCCTGTCGTCCGCGCAATCCGTGCGTTAGGCTGGAGCACGTGACCGACAACACCGAACTTCGCATCGCCGTCATCGGGGCGGGCCCCGCGGGCGTCTACTCCTCCGACATCCTTCTGCGGCAGCTGGCCAGAACCGGCGAGGGGCTGGGCCTCGGGACGCGCGCCCGCATCGACCTGTTCGAGAAGCTGCCGGTCCCCTTCGGACTCGTGCGCTACGGGGTCGCCCCCGACCATCCGAGCATCAAGTTCATCGCCGACGCCCTGGAGAAGACGCTGGACAACCCCGACATCCATCTCTACTGCGACGTCGAGTTCGGCCGGGACGTCACCCTGGACGATCTTCTTGCGCGTTATGACGCCGTGCTTTTCGCCACGGGCGCCGTGGCGGACCGCCCTCTGGCCATCCCCGGCGCGGATCTCGAGGGCGTGCACGGGGCGGCGCGATTCGTCGAATGGTATGACGGGTACCCCATGGGCGCGCGGCGGTGGCCGCTGGACGCCGAGCAGGTGGCCGTCATCGGCGGTGGCAACGTCGCCATGGACGTGGCGCGCGAGCTGGTGCGGGATGCCGACGATCTCAGGGTCCGCACCGACATACCCGACAACGTCTACGAGGGCATCCTCGCCAACCGGGCTCGCGACCTGCATCTGTTCGTTCGTCGTGGAGTCGCCCAGGCGAAGTTCTCCGTGCAGGAGCTGCGCGAGCTCGAGAAGCTCCCCGGCGTGCAGATCGTCATCGACGAGGATGACTTCGAGCTCGATGACGCCACAATCGAGAAGGCGGGGAAGGACAAGCTCACCCGGCAGATGGTCGAGGAGCTGTTCGCCATCCGGGAGATGGCCGAGGACATGGAGGATGACGGCGACGTCGACTTCGAAGGCAATCCGGCGACGAAGCGCTATCATCTTCATTTCAATTCGGCTCCCGTCGAGATCCTCGGCGAGGACGGCCGCGTCGTCGGCGTTCGCGTGGAGCGGACGAGCACGACCGCGGACGGCGTCATGCATCGCACGGGGGAGTTCACCGACTTCCCCGTCCAGGCCGTCTACCATGCCATCGGCTATCAGCCCGCTCATGCCCCCGGCGTCGCCTATGACGACCGCCGCGGCACTCTGGCCAACGAGGAGGGCCGGATCCTCTCGCAGCCCGGAAGCGGGGACGTCATAACGCGTCTGTACGCCACCGGATGGGCGAAGCGCGGACCGGTGGGACTCATCGGATCGACGAAATCCGACGCGCTCGCCATCGTCACCCATATGCTCGAGGACCTCGCGGCCGCAGGGAACGGCGGACGCATCGCCTCCGACCGCGACCCGGCGTCCATCGACCGCCTTCTCGCCGAGCGCGGCAGATCGCCCATCGACTTCGCCGGATGGAAGCGCATCGACGCCTTCGAACGGTCCGAGGGGGCCAAGGAGGGGCGCGTGCACAAGAAGGTCATCGACCCCGACCAGATGCGCCACCTCGCGCGGGCATAGAGCGATTCCGGCATGCCCGCCGCCCTTCCCGTGCCGTTGCTCCAGCCGCCCGGCGTCGCGTTCGCCGGCCGATGGCGGAGCCGGGCGGGCGTGACGGGATCGGAGGCAGGGGAAGCCTGGCGGCCTTCGCCGAACATCCAGAAATCATCCAGCGAATTCGGATAGGCTAGGGCCATGAGTGACGGCACCATGCATGTCCGAGGGCATTTCAACGGCCTCAAGACGACGCTTCTTTTCGGCCTGATGTGGGCGATCATCATGCTCATCTGGTGGCTGACGGACGGCACGGGCGCCACGCTGGGCATCTACATCGTCATCGGACTGGCCACCACCTTCCTGTCCTACTGGTTCTCCGACCGGCTGGCCATCGCCTCCATGCGCGCGAAGGAGGTCTCCGAGCAGGAGGCCCCCATGCTGTACCGCATCGTGCGCGAGCTGTCCGCCAAGGCCGGCAGACCCATGCCGCGCATCTACATCGCGCCGACGATGAGCCCCAACGCCTTCGCCACGGGGCGCAACGAGCGGCATGCCGCCGTATGCTGCACCCAGGGCATCCTGCAGATCCTCAACGAGCGGGAGCTGCGCGGCGTGCTCGGCCATGAGCTCATGCATGTGTACAACCACGACATCCTCACCTCGGCCATCGCCTCGGCCATGGCCACGGTCATCACCTATCTGGGCTATTCGCTGATGTATTTCGGCGGGGGACGGCGCAATGACAGGGATTCCGGCCCTCTGGGCCTGATCGGGCTGCTGCTGAGCATGATTCTGGCGCCCATCGCGGCCTCCCTCATCCAGCTGGCCATCTCGCGCACCCGCGAGTATGACGCCGATGAGGACGGCAGCAGGCTTACCGGCGACCCGGAGGCGCTTGCGTCCGCCCTCAACAAGATCTCCGTCGGCGTGCAGTCGGCCGGCATGCCACAGACCGCGGCGACGCAGTCGGTGTCGGCGATGATGATCGAGAACCCCTTCTCCTCCAAAGGCATATCGCGGCTGTTCTCCACCCATCCGCCCACCGAGGAGCGCATCGCCCGTCTGATGGAGATGGCCCGCGAGATGCACGCCCCCGGCGTGGAGCGGTCCGCCGGATACGTGCCGGTGGGTTCCGGGTCCTGGCGCTGAGAGCCTCCGGGCCCGTGCTATCATGTCTACTCGTATGTCCGCTCGGGCGGATGTTCGCGGATGTAGTTCATCGGTAGAACGACAGCTTCCCAAGCTGTAAAGGCGGGTTCGACTCCCGTCATCCGCTCCATGGCTTGAGACCCGGAACGACGCCGTTCCCCGCGACGATGC
This sequence comes from uncultured Bifidobacterium sp., assembly GCA_937876495.1. Taxonomy (GTDB): domain Bacteria; phylum Actinomycetota; class Actinomycetes; order Actinomycetales; family Bifidobacteriaceae; genus Bifidobacterium. Next base: position 724 of record CALEGL010000292.1, on the reverse strand, counting down.
CGTGCAAAAGCAGCCGATGTGAGAACAATTTGATAACAACTCCAGTAATCGAAGCATCCGATGAGGATGTCTCACGGTCAGACGCCGACGCCGGTGGAGCGCGCGCGAATCGTCCCCGGGGTGCCGCAGATCCCCTATTTCCTCCGGCTTCGAGGACGATCGCCGGCCCCATGTCGAATCGCCGTGACGAGACCGAGGGCGAGGACGCCCAGCGCCCCGCATGCTATCTAGAGCGGGGTCAGCATCGTCGAAACGGTTATGACGTCCATATGGCGGCCTCCTTGGTGGACGGCCCCGGTGGGAGAGAAGAGGGCCATCGGGGCCGTGGATACGATCATGGGGGCCGTTTCTGTGCGGATCCTTCTCTGAGTCTTACGGCAACGTGGAAGATTCCGCCGGGAATCATGGAAGTCGGGGCGTCGTGCCACGGCGCCGGCGCACGGAATCGCACGCGGAGGTGTCTCGGCGCACGGTTCCGCGGTTTCACGCGACCGCGATGGCGAGCAGCACGAGCGCGAGCAGCGGAAGCGCCATCTGCTTGAGCGCAGGGGCCTTTTTGGAGCGGTCGGAGACGAGCAGCACGAGAGCGGCGGCCGCCATGGAGCCCGTTCCCGCGGCCATGAGGGCGGTTCCCGTTCCTGTGCGTCCGGTCAGTGCGAGCGTGGCGCCGATGATGGCGATGACGGCGAGGAAGAGGTTGTAGAAGCCCTGGTTGTAGGCCATG
>CALEGL010000291.1 GCA_937876495.1 uncultured Bifidobacterium sp. | reverse complement strand
AGGTGACTCCGATGCCTGATGCATCACCGTCCGGCGGGGCGGGGAAGAGCGGGGGCGGATCCGCCAGGCGCCATCCGCTTGCGCGGTACATTCTGAAGCGTCTCGGAATCAGCGTTCTGCTCGTCTGGGGAGTTGGAACGGTCACGTTCTTCCTTTCCAACGTCATTCCCACCGATCCCGCGGCGGCGATGATCAGCGACAAGGCTGCCAAGAGCAATCCCGAGATCGTGGCCGCCATACGCCATCGCATGGGGTTGGACCAGCCGCTCGGCGTCCGGTATTTCATCTACTTCCGGAACCTCTTCCGGGGCGACCTGGGGACGTCCTCCCTGACGACCAACCCCGTGTCGCAGGACCTCGGCCGCGCGTTCCCCGCGACCGTCGAGCTCGCCCTGGTCGTCTTCGTGATGACCGTCATCATAGGCGTCGGTCTGGGGCTTCTTGCGGCACTGAACAAGAAGCGTCTCTTCGACAGGATCACCCAGCTCTTCGCGCTGTTCAGCATCTCGATGCCGGCCTTCTGGCTGGCCATGCTGATGTTCTATGTGTTCTTCTACAAGCTCCACTGGTTCTCCGGAGGTGGACGGCTGTCATCGTCGCTCGTCCCGCCTCCGACCGTGACCGGCCTCTATCTGATCGACAGTCTGCTCAACGACGATCCGGTGGCGTTCTTCAACGCGCTTTCCCATCTCATGCTTCCTGCCATCACGCTGACGCTTCTCAACGTCGGCTCGCTGATCAGGTTCACTCGCCAGTCGGCTATCGAATCGCAGGAGGCTGACTACACGCTGGGCGCACGCGCCAAGGGTCTGCCGGCGCATACCGTGGCCTTCCGATACATCTTCCGTGGGGCGTCGCTACCGATCCTCAACATGACGGGGCTGACGTTCAGTGGTCTGCTCTCTGGCGCCGTGCTCACCGAGACGGTGTTCTCCTGGCATGGCATCGGCGAATACGCCTACAACGCGGCCGTCTCCCTGGATCTCAACGGGATCATGGGATCAGGCCTTCTCGTCGGCGTCATCTACATCTTCGTGAACTTCTTCGTCGACATTCTGTGCGGCGTTCTCGATCCGCGAGTGAGGGTGCAATGAGTGAATCCATGGGATTGATTCGATGGAGACGACGCTTCGCCTCGTCAAAGTTCGCCAGGGCTCTGAGAACGCCTCTGGGGATAATCGGTGGCGTCTTCGTGGTCTTCTGGGTCGTTATGGCCATATTCGGACCGCAGATCGAACCCTACGACCCCCTGTCACAGCAGTTCGGACGGCTGCAGGCGCCCAATTCCACGAACTGGTTCGGAACGGACCAGGTGGGCCGGGACATCCTTTCGAGAGTCATCGCCAGCGCCAGGGTCTCGCTTCCCGTAGCCTTTGTGATCGTCGCCCTTTCGGTGGCCATAGGCTCGTTCATCGGGGCGCTTGCCGGCTATCTCGGGAAGGCGTTCGATGAGATCATCATGAGGCTGACCGACATCGTGTTCGCATTCCCCTCCATCATTCTCGCCATGATCATATCGGCTTCCCTTGGTCCCGGCGTCCGCAACGCGATCATCGCGCTTCTGCTTGTGTGCTGGCCGTCATACGCGCGCATCGTGCGATCCATGGTCCTGACCCTCAAGTCAAGCGAATTCGTCATATCCGGCAGACTGATGGGACGAAGCGTGCTGTCGTCGCTGTTCGTCGATGTGCTTCCGAACGTCATGACGTCGATCCTTGTGCTTGGCTTCACCGACTTCGGAGGCGCGGTGCTCATGGTTGCGAGCCTGTCCTTCCTCGGTCTCGGAGTGCTGCCTCCCAGCCCCGACTGGGGCACGATGGTCCAGGAGGGGATGAACAACTTCTCCGCGTGGTGGATTGCGCTCTTCCCCGGCATAGCGATACTGACCCTCGTCATCGGCGTGAACTTCGTCGGCGATGCCCTCCAAGACTCGCTTGATCTTCAGAATTCCACGGAGAGGGCCTGAGATTATGTCCGAGAATGGCACGCCGATTACATCAGCATCGTCCGATGACGACGACGGCGCTTCGAAGGGTCCGTTCGGGGTCGAGATCTCGGGTCTGGACCTCGAGCTGGATGGACGCCATCTTCTTCGGAACGTCAATCTCTCGATCGAGCCCGGGAAGGTCACGGGGCTTGCAGGTGAATCCGGTTCGGGGAAGTCCCTCACGAGCTATTCGATCCTCCAGTTGTATCCCGAGGGATCCGTCGTCTCGGGGTCGGTGATGTTCCGGGGAAGGAATCTCCTCGCTCTGGGGCGCAGGGAGATCAACGCCGTCCGAGGCCGGCAGATAGCCTTCATCTTCCAGGATCCGAGCTCTAGCTTCCATCCGATGATCTCCATCAAGGGCCAGATGACCGATCATATGCGCTATCACCTGCATCTGTCTCGGCGTCAGGCGGAGGCGAGGGCGCTTGACCTTCTCACCAGGGTCCAGATCCCCAACCCTCGTGAGGCCCTGTCCAAATACCCTCATCAGTTCAGCGGCGGTCAGCTCCAGCGCATCGCCATCGCCTCGGCGCTGGCCTGCAGGCCCGAGATAATCATCGCCGATGAGCCGACGACGGCCCTGGACGTGACGGTTCAGGCCGGCATCCTCCGTCTTCTTCGAGGACTCTGCGACGACCTCGGGCTCACCATCCTTCTCGTCACTCATGATCTCGGCGTGATGTCGGCGCTGGCCGACAACGTCGCGGTCATGCGGGAGGGGGAGATCATCGAGTACGGAACGCGGCGACAGATCATCACCCATCCGCGGCATCCCTATACGAAGAGCCTCATCGACGCTCTTCCCATGAACGTCGGGAGGATCCATGACTAGCAATACGCGGTCGCAGGAGGGCCTCGTCATGAACGACGGCGTCATCCGCTACCATACGGCCGGACAGGTCACGACGGCGGTGAACGGCGTCAGCATGTGGATACGCGCCGGCGAGGTCGTCGGGCTCGTAGGGGAGTCGGGATGCGGCAAGTCGACGATAGCCAAGGCCATATGCGGCCTCGTCCCAGTGGCGTCAGGGGAAATCCGGTACAACGGCATGACCATCGAGCCGCTGGGACTCAAACGACGTCCCGTCGCTCTGAGAACCATCCAGATGGTGTTCCAGAACCCTTACGCATCGCTCAATCCCAGGAGGAGAATCGGCGCGCAGCTTGAGGATGCGCGGCGAATCAACCCCGGAACGGCGCCGTCCGTCGATGACCTGCTGGATATGGTCGATCTTCCGAGGGATTCGGCCGGCCTGTACCCGCGCCAGTTCAGCGGCGGCCAGCGTCAGCGCATCGCCATCGCCCGGGCGATGGCCACGGGTCCGACGCTTCTCATAGGGGACGAGCCCATAGCGTCCCTTGATGCGTCTCTGCAGTCGAAGGTCGCGCTTCTGATGAGGGACGTCGCCGCTAAGGCCGGAGCGGCGCTGCTGTTCATCAGCCACGATCTTGCAGTGGTGCATCTCATAGCCGATCGCATCATGGTCATGCATGACGGGCGAATCGTCGAGCGCGGGGAGACCGAACGGATCTGGAACGATCCGCAGGATCCCTACACCCGTCAGCTGCTGTCCGCCATACCCATTCCCGATGGTCTCGGGCATATTCCCGAGGTCGTGTGAACGCGTAGGAATCCGCGGGTCGTTCCTTCGGCGGGAGCCAGTCGTCGTTCCTGTTCGGGGAACGGGCAGGAATATCATGATGAGCCGCGGGTCGCGAGCTGTGACGCGGACGGCGGGTCCAGGGACCCATGGATCCCTAGGACTCGTAGTCCCCGCTGGGGCCGATCGTCAGCGCATCATCATGCGTTCTGCCCGAATGCACGGCATCATTGATGGTCTGTGTCTCCTGGACGTCCACGGCGTAGGGTCGGCCGTCCAGGGACTTCACGGGGATGACCCATCCGCCGTGCGTCATGTAGAGCATGTCGGCGTCGCGCAGCTCCTCGAGGGGAAGCTTGCGGTAGTCGATTTCCCATCCTTCCTCGAGGGCGTAGGCGAACAGCTCGCGCTGCGAGGTGCCGTTGAGGATGCCGATCCGTGGATCAGGGGTGACGAGGCGGTCGCCATAGCGCGCCACGATGGAGGAGTTCGGACATTCCAGGGTGAATCCATCCGTGGAATAGGTGATGGCATCATCCACCCCACGCCTGTCGCATTCGCGGTGGATCGACTGGTTGACGGCGTAGCTCAGCGTCTTGGCGCCATTGAGCAGCCATGGTGCCTTCGCCGTCACATCCGAGGCATACCCGCGAGTCACGGAGGTGAGGGCGATCGGATCGAGGCTGTGCAGCTTGCCTTTTCCATCGAGGAACATCCACACGCGGGGAAGAGCGTCGTACTCCTCGCCGACGCCAGTGGTCGGGTCCATGCCGCGTGAGACGAGGATACGGAGCATGGGGCCCGGCTCGGGGTCGTCGTAGCGTTCGATCACCATCTCCACGGCCTTCGTGAACGCCGGGATGTTCGGTGCAGGAAGATCCATGAGACGAGCGGAGTTGGCGAGTCGCTTCAGATGGTTCTCCAGGGATACCGGGAATCCCTTCCACACGGTCGTCGCCTCGAAGATTCCATCACCGCGTAGGACGCTCAGATCGAACACGGAGACAGGGGTGTCCCTGGGGTCGACGAAGCGGATCGGATCAGCCGCTGAGGACCCGAACAGGACCTCGGGATTGCCTATTCCCAGCACGATTGCCGTCATGATTCTCCTTCTTCCGGACTGACAACGGCCCCAACGTAGGCGCCCCATATTTCCTTCCGGAAACATGCCGCCGGCGTGCGCCGTGACATCGGACGCCACGTTCCGCACCCCCGTCGAGCGGCGCCTTCGTCTCCCGGCTGCCCCTTTCGCTTTCGGGGGAGGGGTGGAGGATGTTACGGGCGTTTAACACGTCCTGCCTACGGTAAGACCGAAGTGGGAGGAAGGCGGCGCATGGACGGCAGACTGATGGACAAGGCGACGACAGGTGCCGGAGAGACGGTTCTGGGCGCGGCGACTTCGCCCCAGGACGCTCGCCGTGCCTTTCGCGGCGGGGTCGTCAGGCCCACCTGCGGCATCGCGCGCGGATACGCCCAGGCGAACATGATCATGCTGCCGCGCGAGTACGCCTACGACTTCCTGCTCTTCACCCAGCGCAACCCGCGGCCCTGCCCCCTGCTCGAGGTGCTCGACGAGGGCTCGCCGTATCCGACGACGGCGAAGGGCTCCGACATCCGCACCGACATCCCGCTGTACAGGATCTGGGAGGACGGGAAGGCCGTCGACACCGTGGACGACATCAGCGACGTGTGGGCGCGCCACGACGACCTCGTCACCTTCCTCATCGGATGCAGCTTCACCTTCGAGTTCCCCCTCATGGACGCCGGCATCCCCGTGCGTCACATCGAGGCGGGACGCAACGTGCCGATGTACGACACCTCCATCGCCTGCGCCCCTGCCGGGCGCTTCACCTCGACGATGGTCGTGTCCATGCGCGGAATCCAGCCGGACAGGATCTCCGACGCGGTGCGGATCTCCGGATACTATCCGCGGGTGCACGGCTCCCCGGTGCAGGTAGGCCATCCCGAGCAAATCGGCATCGACGATCTCGACCATCCGGACTATGGCGACCCGCCCATCCTCAAGGAGGGCGACGTCTCGGTGTTCTGGGCCTGCGGCGTGACTCCGCAGGCGGCGGTGATGGCCTCGAAGCCAGACTTCGCCATCACCCATGCGCCCGGGCATATGTTCATCACGGACGTGCCCGACATCACGTACATGGTGTGAGCATGCCTGCGCGCGACACGGGTCGCATAGGGGCGTCGGGCCCCACGGATTCGCCGAGGAGGTCGGGCATGGACGGAACGGATGACGGGAGACCGAGGGCGGCATGCGGATCGATCTGAACAGCGACATGGGCGAGAGCTTCGGACGGTGGGGTCTTGGTGACGACGAGGCCCTGCTTGACGTCGTCTCCAGCGCGAACATCGCCTGCGGTTTCCATGCCGGGGACCCCTCGGTGATGCTGCGCACGGCGTCCGCCGCAGCGCGGCGCGGCGTGGCCATCGGGGCGCATGTGGCCTACCGGGATCTGCCGGGCTTCGGACGCCGCTTCATCGACGTACCCGCGGACGTGCTCACGGCGGACGTCATGTACCAGCTGTCCGCCATTCGCGGCATCGCCGCGTCCCAGGGGGCGTCCGTACGCTACGTCAAGCCGCACGGGGCCCTGTACAACCGCATCGCCACGGACGAGGTCCAGGCCGCGGCCGTCATCGAGGCCATCCGGGCGGTCGACCCGTCGCTCGCGCTGCTCACGCTTCCGGGCTCGGTGGTGGGCCGGCTCTCCAGGGATGCGGGGCTGACGGTGTTTCAGGAGGCCTTCGCCGACCGTGCCTACACGCCCGAAGGCCGTCCCGTTTCGCGTCGCATCCCCGGAGCCGTGACCCGCGACGGCGAGGCGGTCGCCTCCCGCCCGCCGCGGATGGTGCCGGCAGGCGTCGCCCAAGCCGCGTACGGACCCGCACTCCCCCCGCGCGCCGCTT
>CALEGL010000290.1 GCA_937876495.1 uncultured Bifidobacterium sp. | reverse complement strand
AGGGCTCCTTCCTGAGGCAGAATCCCAAAGGCGGAACGGTAGTGAAGAAGGGGTCCACGGTCACCGTATGGTTCTCCTCCGGCCCGAAGTCGGTGAAGGTGCCCTCGGTGGTCGGCGAGACGCAGGATGAGGCACGGGAAACACTGATCGCCGCCGGATTCACCGTGGGATCAAGCACGCAGACGGAAGACAGCGCGACCGTGGAGAAGGATCACGTCACACGCACCGACCCGGATGCAGGATCCTATGCGAAGCAGGGTTCGACGGTTCTGCTGTATGTCTCTTCGGGGATGACCACGGTTCCGGATGATCTCACAGGAAAGACGAAGACCTCGGTTCTCAGCACTCTGAATGACATGGGCTTCAGCACCAACGTTGAACAGGAGTATTCGGACTCCGTAGCGAAGGGCAGCGTGACACGCACCGATCCGACGTCAGGGTCCTCCGTGGAGCAGGGGAGCACAATCACCGTGTACGTGTCCCAAGGCAAGGAACAGGTGACCGTGCCGTCCGGTATCACCCTGGGAACCACCACCTACGCCGACGCCAGGCAGATCCTCGAGAACGCAGGGCTCAACGTCACCGTCTCCTCGGGAACTCCCTCCGACGATGACATCGTCACCGCCATGTCCCCCACGGCCGGAAGCAGCGTCGACAAAGGAAGCACCGTCACGCTCACGGTCCAGAGCGCCAAGGTGACCGTGCCGTCCGGTATCACCCTGGGAACCACCACCTACGCCGACGCCAGGCAGATCCTCGAGAACGCAGGGCTCAACGTCACCGTCTCCTCGGGAACTCCCTCCGACGATGACATCGTCACCGCCATGTCCCCCACGGCCGGAAGCAGCGTCGACAAAGGAGGCACCGTCACGCTCACGGTTCAGCAGAGCACATCGAGCCCATCGACGTCGGACTCGGACGGCAAGTAACGGAAGGGGCGTCGGTCACGCGCGTTCATGGTCGGCGTCCCATGCCCGTCGCAGACCGGTCCGACCCTCCGTAATCGGCACGTCCTCGACGGGTTCATCGAGTTCAGGCCATGACCTTGGGTTGCCGACCAAGCGACTTTTCCACGGCACCGGGCTGTCCGCACAGCGAAAGCCAGTTGGCCAGGAGCCGGTAGCCATCTTCGGTCATCACCGATTCGGGATGGAACTGCACGGCGTAGAGAGGCAGGTCCCGATGCCGGATGGCCTGAATGGTATGGTCGTCCTCAGTCCATGCCGTGACCATAAGATCGTCCGGAACCGAATCAGGCTCCACTGCCAGGGAGTGATAGCGCGTTGCCGTCATGGGGTTGGCCACCCCGGCGAAGATCTCGTCATCGACGTGCTCGACTTTGCTGGTCTTGCCATGCATGATGGTCGGAGCATGGTCGATGGTGGCCCCATACACCTCGGCCAAGGCCTGTAATCCCAAGCATATGCCCAGAAGAGGCCGTCGGAGCTTCGCGCACAGACGTATGATCCCCTCGCTCTCCCCCGAGTCCGAAGGAGCCCCAGGCCCGGGAGAGATCAGAACCCCGTCATATCCGGCGAGCACATGGGGATCCGACGAATCGACGGCGTCGTTGCGCACCACGTCGACGGTGGCCCCAAGCGTCCTGAGATATCCGACGATGGTGTAGACGAACGAATCGTAGTTGTCGATGACAAGAATGCGGGCGCTGTCCGTCATAGTCGACTTCCTTCCGCCGACCGGATACCACACACCCCGAATTCGGCCCTTCCCATCCTACCCGGAGCGATCACGCCATAGAACCATCCTTCGCGCTAAACAGTCACGTAATTGGACATGCTGCGAAGGTAGGGGATGGTGGAGGCGGCCCAAGGGAACGTCCATTCGAAAAGGGCGGCGGCGAAAGCCATCAGAAGCACAAGCACAAGCAGCACACGAATCGGGACCGCGCCCGGCTGGATCCTCAGCAGCCAGCCGTACATCCCCGTTCCGCCACGTCTCCGTTTTGTCGAGGAAAGAGCCGGCCATCCCCATGCCACGGCTGCCGCCACGAATAGCACCGCATACACGACAAGCATCATCATGATGATTCTGTCAAGCGACGGCAACGAAATGAGGGCGGTTGAATCAGCCGATTCGGCAGTGAACGTCACCGTACCCGAGGAATCGGTCGATGCAAGTTCCTGCGGAATCCCATCGGACACCTTAGCCCAGTACTTGAGTTTCCCGTAGGCGATCCATCTATGCGTCGCATAGGAATATTTCGGCTCGCAGGACGTCATGGTGATCAACCGCTTGGTTGCCTTGGCGGTCGGGTCCTGCGGATTGGACGCTATGACCCTGACATCCGTGGGAAGCACGATCTCATGGGACGTGTAGGTATACACGTACCAGTAGTCCTTGGTCCGGATGATAATCGCATCGCCTTTTCTGAGCTTGTCGATGTCGCCCAATGACTGACCGTAGCCGTTACGGTGCGCGGCGATGGCGAAGTTCCCTATCTGTCCGGGCATCTGCGAATTCACGTAATGGCCGAACCCATGCATGTTGAGTTGCGCGAGGGCGGTGCCCTGAACCAGATTTCGCGACCAGGAATCCCCGAATCGTGGAATATAAACCTCCGCCATGAACTCACCCGTCGTCGCTGACACGGGCTGAACAGGCGCGGAACCCTTCTGAGGGCTTGCAATATTCACGCCTCCGGAGGCGGAGGACGCCGGAGCGGACCAGGACGCGCTCTGCCGGGTGCGTTCCTGCATCTGCTCGGATTGCACTCCCGTCCACCACAGCTGCCATGCCACGTATAGCGCGCAGATCGCCGCCATCGTCAGGAGAATCTCACCGATGACCCCCAGAAACGTGTACACCGCGCCGTTCTCATGTCTGCCGGACGACTGGGCATCGTCCCTCTGCCATCGACGATGTGAAGCGCGCCTCATCGCATCATTCACCCGTCTTTCCGACCGAGGAACCCTTCCCCTCGACGGACGCATACTTCAGAGCCTGAAGCAGAACCGCCGATTCGGGGAACTTGAGGGAGTCACTCGTCTGCACGTTCCATCCGAGCCCCAGCGCAGCCACGTACTCCTTGTAGGTGACGATCGCGTCCGACTGGTCGAGGGCGGCGAGCATGGCCTTCGTGGGTCCGATCGCCGAAATCGTGTACGGAGGCGAATACTGCTTCCCCTGCAGCAGAAGGACATTCCCCTTGCAGATGACCGCCGAATTGAAAAGCACGCGCTGATCCTCGATCATCATGGCCTCCGCTCCGCCCTTCCACAAAGCGTTGACGACGGCCTCGACGTCCTGCTGATGCACCACGTAGTCATTGATGCTAGCGCTTGACCCGGAATCCCCCACGATGTTCTCCCACAGGGGGGAATCATCCAAGGTGACCGTCACGCCCGGTCCCTTGACCGCGGGGAGCATGGTTCCCGATCCGGCGTCCTCCGCCGAAGTCGACTGCGATGACGACCCGGCACCCGAATAGGAATTCAGCGTGTTGATCTCGGAGCTCAGGGAGTTGACCTCCTTACGGAGCTCCGTGACGCGCTCGACGCGCTGCGCGACCATCTCCCCCGTGTCCGATGTCACCGTCGCCGTGCGATTGACACGGACGTTGGCGACGAAGAGGAAACCGGTCATGGCCACCACGACGAAGACGGCCATTCCACCGATCCACGACCGTCTGGCGCTGTGCCGCCCGGTCCTTTTCGACGCCATATGCCGTCCTTCATCGCGTTCGCCGCTTTCGAGCCCAACCACTATTATGACTGATAGCCTAACGAACGGAGACTAAGCCCATGGCTGACGATAATCAGTCCGAAGAAGACCTCACCGGCACCACCGCAGAGGATGCCACGGCCACCGAGGCCAAGAACCTCCCGACGTCGGACGGAACAGCAGCCGAGACGCAGACTGGGGAGCCCTCAAAGGACGCCGGGCCAGAGGCCGGGGATGAGGAGAACGAATCCGCCGCCGAGGATGACGACGTAGCCGAATCGGAGGAGGATGACGACGACGATGACGCCGGCATCCCGATGGACAAGGTCCAGGCCGTGCTCAACGCCACGGTGGACAAGAACGAACTCACTCCCCAGATGCGACGGATGATGCAGCGCCAGGCCGAGAACACCAAGCGCGTGGAAGAGACCATCAAGGGAACGCGGGCCAATCCCTCCTGGTTCGTTCCGCTGTTCTGCGCACTGATGATCATCGGCCTCGTCTGGGCGGTGGTCTACTACCTCAACAGCGACTATCCCATTCCGAATATCGGCGCCTGGAATCTCGCCATCGCCTTCGGAATCATCATGGTCGGCTTCATCATGACCATGTGGTGGCGCTGACCGTCATCCACTCCCACGATGGGCCCGGGCCGACATGACCAGTCCCGGGTCCATCATTGTTTCACGCCTTCATGTCCCTCTCTCCTCGAATCGTCAAATGGGTCTGCGTTCGGGTATCGAATGCGGGCTCGCAAGTCTCGATGCGTCTCGCCGATTCCTTCGTTTCCCGGAAAACCGAATTGCCCGCGCTCGTTTTCCACGCCGAACAACGGAATGTGGATAACTTTCCTTTCCGTCCAGAAAATCTCATATGCGCAGAGAATCCTTGGAATTCCAATAATTCTTCTGCGTTCAGAAATCATGGCTCTTATGCCATCCTCCACTATTCGCAGTCTTTCCCCCGATTGTCCACAGGATTGTCCACAGCAGTGGAAAACTACGTGCTGAGTATTTGGCGGCGATTCACCGGACGTTCACCCGACATCGTGGATCCATCCCGCATACGTCCGAACGGCATCCCCTTCACCGGTTTCGGTTCGTCAGAGCGCAAGGCATGCATAGGCGCCTGCCAGAAGCGCCAGCACCACGGCCGTTCCGAAGATCCCAGTGCGCAACGCCAGGGAACGTCCCCTGAGCAGAGGGAACCCGCCGGCAAGAAGCCATGAGAGAACGACGCCCGTGACGATCCCGCCGACATGGGCCTGCCATGCGACGTTGGAGATGACGAAGGGCATGGCGATGTTGATGCCGATCCAGATAAGCAGCGAGCGGATGTCCTCCCCGATACGGCGATAGACGACGAGAAGCACGCCGAACAGACCGAATATCGCCCCTGAGGCTCCATAGGCGGCCATCGTCCAGTCACCGGTGATTCGCGACCAGACGACCATGCCCACCGCCCCTCCGAGCCCGCATATGAGATAGACTGCCAGGAACCTCCAGTGTCCGAGCATCCTCTCCAGAACGGGGCCCACCATCCACAGAGTCATCATGTTGAACAGCACATGCAGAATCGTCGGGGCGTGAAGGAAGAGCGCCGTCAGCCACGTCCATGGCCGTGCTACGGCCAGCGCAGGGATGAACATCCCCTCCAGCATCAGCGCGGAATAGAGGGAGGGGAGAAAATACCTCAGCAGCGTCTCCGCCAGCCAGACGAGGGAGCATAGGATGACGATCGCCCAGACGATTACGGGTCCTCCGGAGGCCCATGCGGCGCGGATGCTACGACGGTCGATTCTCGGCATGGTCTCCACTCTAGCCGGCGCTTCATTCTCGGCGGGGAAAGAGGAGGACGAATCCATGCACCCAATCATCACATTCCGGCAATTACGATGGAAAGGGTGCCGGTCTGAACGGACAGACCGGCGAAGCCCGTCTGGAAAGGATTCGTCATGGAGAACAAGTCTTCGAACGGATGGAAGTTCTTCGCTCTGCTGTTCGGCACCCTTCTCGCCGGCGTCGTGGGCCTGTACGTGTACAAGCAGCGCAACCCCGACTACGACCCGTGGGAGGAACCGTGGGAGAACAGCTCCTCTCCGGTGGATCTCGGATTGTCCAAGGACGAGGACAAGTCGGATGCGGATTCCGAGGGTGACACCGACGTGAAGGCCGACGCCGACTGAACGCGTCGATCGGCTGACGTTCCGACGACGGGCGGGGTCCTACGGATTCCGCCCGTCGTTGGCGTCTTCACTCCCCCATCCGGCATCCGGCGAAGTCCTGACCCGACGCTCCCGCCGAGCGGAGCCGCCCCCATCGCAAGCCGGGGACTGATATGGCACGAAACCCGCGCGGGAGAACGGGGGATGGTCGGATGGAACCAGGCGCACGCATACGCCACCGCGAATACCCCCATCCACGATGAAGCAATCAGGCCATGTCACGGCAATAACCCATAACCCACAGACATATGCAACGGGGGTCCGTGTCCGACCGGCACGGACCCCCGTTGTGAAGGTCATCACATCTCATGGCATCGGTCCGTGATGATGTGGGGGTTTCCGCATCATCACGAACCGGCCGACGCCCGGCTCAGGCCGCCAGAGGCGCGGTGTGCCAGATGCGATCGAGATAGTCCTCGATGGAGCGGTCGGAGCTGAAGTAGCCGGAATTGGCCACGTTGAGTACGGCCATGCGGGCCCACTTGAGCGGCTGACGGTAGGTGTCCTCGATCTGCGACTGGATGTCCATGTACGCGCCGAAGTCGGCCATCGTCATGAAGTAGTCATGCGTGAGCCAGTCGTTGACCAGGTCCTTGTAGACGTCCTTGTCGCCGTCCGAGAAGGTGCCGTCCGCGACCATGTCCACGGCCTGCTTGAGCCGCGGGTCGGCCTCGTAGTACTTGCGGGAGCCGCCGTGGTCGTAGCCCTCGGCGTAGAGCTTGTCCACCTCGTCGACGGTCATGCCGAAGAGGAAGAAGTTCTCGGCGCCGACCCTCTGGCGGATCTCGACGTTCGCGCCGTCCAGCGTTCCGACGGTGAGCGCTCCGTTGAGGGCGAACTTCATGTTGCCCGTTCCGGAGGCCTCCTTGCCGGCCTGGGAGATCTGCTCGTCGAGGTCGGTGGCCGGGATGAGGTTCTCGGCCATCTCGATGTTGTAGTTCGGCAGCATGTGGACGGCGAGCTTGCCCTTGACGTCCGGGTCGTTGTTGACGACGCGTGCGACGTTGTTGATGAGGCGGATGGTGAGCTTCGCCATCGCGTAGCCCGGGGCGGACTTGGCGCCGAAGAGCACGGTGCGCGGGAGCACGTCGTCCGCGGCGACCTTGCCGCTCTTGATGTCGGCGTAGGTGGAGATGATCGACAGGATCTTCAGACTCTGGCGCTTGTACTCGTGCAGACGCTTGATCATGCTGTTGAACATGGTGTCAGGGTCGAGGTCGACGCCGTAGTGGCTCTTCGCGAAGGGTACGAAGGCGCGCTTATTGGCCTTCTTGACCTCCGCGAACCTCTTGACGAACTCCTCGTCGTCGGCCAGCGGGACCAGGCCCTTGAGCAGCTCGAGATCGGACAGCCAGCGGTCCGTGCCGAGGCCCTCGGTGATGAGGGCGGACATGCGCGGATTGGCGAGGCGGATGAAACGCCGCGGGGTGACGCCGTTGGTCACGTTCGTGAACTTCTGCGGATACACGTCGGAGAAGTCCTTGAGGGTGACGTCCTTGAGCAGCTCGGAGTGCAGCTCGGCCACGCCGTTCACGTAGGAGCCGGCGTAGGAGGCCAGGTAGGCCATGCGCACGGAGGGCTGCTCGTCATCGGTGTAGATGCGCATTCGCTCGATCTGCTCGGCGGAGACGCCTTTGCCCTTGAGCTCGGCAACGAACTGGTCGTTGATCCTGCGGATGATCTCCAGATGCCGCGGAAGCAGCTCGCCGATGAGCTTGGCGGGCCAGACCTCGAGGGCCTCGGGCAGCAGGGTGTGGCAGGTGTAGTTGAAGGTGCGGTGGGTGATGTCCCAGGCGGTGTCCCAGTCGTATCCGTATTCGTCGATGAGCACGCGCATGAGCTCGGCGATGCCGATCACGGGATGCGTGTCGTTGAGCTGGAAGACGATCTTGTTCGGGAACGTGGTCAGGTCGGGGTTCTTCTCGCCCGGGTAGAACACGCGGATGGCGTCGTGGATGGACGCGGCGACGAAGAAGTACTGCTGCTCGAGGCGCAGCGCCTTGCCCTGCGGGGTGGAGTCCTCCGGGTAGAGGATCTTCGAGATGTCCTCGGCCTTGACCTGCGGCTTGACGGCGTCAAGATAGTCGGACCTGTTGAAGGTGAGCAGGTCGAACTCGTCGTAGCTCTTCGCGGTCCACAGACGCAGCGTGTTGACGCGGCCGGAGGCGTATCCCGGGACCATGTAGTCGACGGGGACGGCGCGGACGGCCCATGACGGCTTCCACACGCGGCGGCCGTTCTCCTCGACGACCTCGCCGCCGAAGCTCACGCGCTGGTCGCGGTTGTAGTCGATGTGGCCCCAGGGCTCCTCGTTGGCGAGCCAGTAGTCGGGGGTCTCCACCTGACGGCCCTTGTCGTCGAACTTCTGCCTGAAGATGCCGTAGCGGTACTGGATGCCGTATCCGAAGGCCGGGACGCCCAGCGATGCAAGGGAGTCGATGTAGCAGGCGGCGAGACGGCCAAGGCCGCCGTTGCCGAGGCCGGGCTCGTACTCGGCGTCGACGACCTGCTGCGGCTCGAAGCCAAGGGCCTTGACGGCATCGTCGAACTGGCTGGTCAGGCCGGCGTTGAGCAGCGCGTTGGAGAGCTGCTTGCCCATGAGGAACTCGGCGCTGAGATAGCCGACCGCCTTCGTGCTCCCGTTGACCATGTCCTTCTGGGTGGTCATCCAGGCATCGACGAGATGACGACGGACCGCCGCGGCCGTCGCGACGTACACGTCGGCCGCCGTCGCCTGCTCCGGCGCCACGCCCTGCGTGTACTTGAGCTGCTCACGAATCTCATCGGTGAACTCGTCGGAGGTGACGGGCGACTTCGGTGCGGTGATTTCGGTCATTATCTGACTCCCTTTGACGGATAGTGCTGCAAGAACCGCTATGCCACCGGGCACGACGCGGACCCGCCACCTGCGCGGGCGCGGTGAAACCCTGCATACGTTCTCATAGAGAGACTACAACACCCCCGGCATTTCGGGGGCGACGACCGCCTCGCCGTCACCGGCGAGCGCCTCCCGCGACGTCTTCCGCACGAGGGAGAATCACTATATGGCGGTGATCAGGGACAGGGACATTCCCCGCGGACGCAGAAGCTTCGCGTTCTGGCGCCAGTGGATGGCCTCGAACGCGTCGAAATGCTGTCCGGACGACGAAGGAACCGAATTCCGCCGCGGCGCCGCGGCGGAACGCGCCAGGAAACGCACTGATGACGTCATGGAGCCATCCAGACAGGACATCGCCATGGCCGTGCGATACACCCTGCATCTGCTTGAGGAACGGGCCCCCGGCGGAGCCGTCGAGGTCCGCGTCCCCCCGTGGGGCGCCGTGAAAATCCTGGACGGTCCGCAGTCAGACCCCCATAACCTCACCCCCCCGGACGTCATCGAACTCGACCCCGAGACATGGCTGCGCCTTGCCGCCGGTCTGAGCACCTGGGACGAGGAGCGCGCGATGGGCCGCATATCCGCCGTCGGGGAACGTGACGACCTCAGTGGCCTTCTTCCGCTTTCCGACGCCCATACCGACTCGCATGACGCGTAGGCACGGGAGGCCCGGTCAGTGGTCCCGCACAGAACCCGCCGTTCAGACGAGTATCCGGGTGCCGCGGCGCGCCGCAAGCCGACGCGCGGACCAGGAGATCGCGTAGTCGAGGGCCACGTAGATGAGAGCGGTGACGAGATACACGGGCAGAAGGCTGTTGTAGTTGGCGATGATGACCTTCGTGTTCTGCATCATCTCCGGGTACGTCACGACGTACCCGAAGGTGGTGTCCTTGACGACCACGACGAGCTGCGTGACCATCGTGGGGACCACGATGCGGAACATCTGCGGGAGGATGACGTAGCGGAAGGACTGCCACCGGCTCATCCCCAGTGACTCGGCTGCCTCGCTCTGGCCGCGCGGAACGGCGGCAACGCCCGCCCTGTAGACCTCGGCGAGCACGGCCGAGGCATACAGGGTCACGGGAATGACGACCATCCAGTAGGTGCTCAGATGGATGCCGAACTGGGAGGGGACGAGGAAGAAGAAGTAGATGAAAAGCAGCGTCGGCGTCCCCCGCACGAATTCGATGACCGCCGTGGCCAGCCACCGCAGCGGTGCGAAGGCAGCCAGGCGGCCGAACATGAGCACGAGCCCACCGACGAGGGCGATGGCTCCCGCCCCCGCCGCCGCGCGCAGGGTGCCGACGAAGCCCTGACCGAGAAAGATCCAGACGTTGGCCTGCGAGAACAGGCTCCAGTACCGCTCATCGAACTGTCCGTTGTCATACAGGCGCACGACGACGAGAGCCGCCAGAGCGGCCAGTGCGACGGCGGAGACCGCGGTGCCGACGATGATGCGGCGCCTGGCGCGGGGCCCGGGGGTTCCGTACAGCGCACGCTCAGTGGGGCTCAGCGCCATGTCGACACCCGCCTTTCGATGACCCGTCCCACAGCCGCGATGACGAGGCCGGTTCCGACGTAGAACAGCGCGGCGACGAGGAAGGTGGGGATGCCCAGGGCCTCGGCGGTGTTGATCTGGGAGACGAGTCCGGTGAGCTCCGTATGCGCCAGCGGAACGAGGGCCCCGGTCGAGGAGCTGATGATCACCGATATGAACAGCGTCACCATAGGCTGCACGACGTTGCGCAGCGCCTGGGGGAGCACCACCGAACCCACGATGCCCATGAAGGAGAACCCCAGGGATCGGGCCGCCTCGATCTGCCCAGGGTCGATGGCGTTGATTCCGGTGCGGAGATTGTCGCAGGCGAAGGCCGACGAGACGAGTATCAGGGTGAGGATGACGCAGGGCTCGTAGTCGATGACTATCCCCACCTCGGGAAGTGCGAACACGACGAAGATGAGCAGGCAGAGCACCGGAACGTTCCGGAAAAGCTCGACGTACCCCGACACCGCCGCACGCAGCGGCGGTATCGGGGATACGCGCAGAACGGTGAGCGCCATGCCGAGAAGCAGACCGCCGAGAAACGATAGCACGCCGATTCTCAGCGCCACCCCATAGCTGGCGAGGTACTCGCCTCCGTAGCGACCGAGCAGATAGGCCAGGTCGCCCCATGCCGACCGCCCCGTGGTCATGGGAGCGGACTCACTCGTCGAGGCTGGGCGGCGTAGGGACCGTCGTCACACCGGTCCTGTCGCCGATGGTGAGCTTCCACAGCTTCGCCCAGGTGCCATCGGCCTCGATCTTCTTCAGCCAGGCGTTGACGAAGGTCACGGCGTCCGAGCCCTTGGGAAGGCCGATTCCATAGGGATCCTCGGTTCCGAAGCCGTCACCGACGGACTTATAGGCGGAGGGGTTCTTCGCGACGTCCCCGAGAACGAGGGACTGGTCGACGACGTAGGCGTCGATCCTGCCCTGGCTGATGGCCTGAAGGATCTCCGCATCGGTCTGGAACTCCTGGACCGTCGCCTTGGGGGCGTACTTCTTCACGATCTGGGGACCCGTGGACCCGGCCTGCACGCCGACCTTCCTGCCTGCCAGATCCTTGACCGAGGAGATGTCGCTCGTCGTGGACTTGACGAGGATCCCCTGACGCGAGACGTAGTAGGGGCCGGCGAAGTCGACCTTCTGCCTGCGCTCCGGCGTGATGGAATAGGTGGCGAACACGGCGTCGACCGTGCCGTTCTGGAGCACGGCCTCGCGGGTGGAGGAATCGACGACGTTGAGCTGCGTCTTCGCATCCCCGAGGATGTAGCGGGCAAGCAGCTGGGACAGGCCGGCGTCGAAGCCGCGCACCTTGTTGTCATCGGTGCTCTGCAGCGAGAACAGGGTGGACGTCTTGGTACCTCCCACGGTGAACACCCCGGCCTTCTTCACCTTCGACGCCCATTCATTGGCGGAGATGGTGGAGGAATCGGCCACGTCGCCCGAGGCGATGAGCTTGTCGTAGGCGGTGACGTCCAGGGCCTTGCCGGTGGCGGAGGACGAGGACGACGCGGACGAGGATGACGCCC
The DNA here is from genome assembly GCA_937876495.1 of uncultured Bifidobacterium sp. GTDB lineage: Bacteria > Actinomycetota > Actinomycetes > Actinomycetales > Bifidobacteriaceae > Bifidobacterium. The sequence continues at coordinate 2,714 of CALEGL010000290.1, read as the reverse complement.
CCTGCGATCCGCAGCCAGACAGAAGCAGACTGAACGCCGCCACGGCGGCGAGGGCCGACACGGTGAACCGACGTGTTCTTCGTGCGTGTGAAACGGTCATTGTTGTTCTCTCTTCCCTCTGTTTTCTTCTCTATCTCCAGCTCCGGGGACCACTGGCACGACGGCCGCCGTCCCGGACGCTCACCCATCCCCCACGAATCGAATGCGGGCTCAAGGAAGTGACGCCAGTATAGATGCACGGCCATTCCATGAGGACGTCCGACGCCCGCCCACGTTATCGTCTTTCCCTATAGGCGAATCACGATCGGCTTCATCACACCTCCGCGAGGAGACTCAGGAGACGCACAAGACCCTCGTGCACGACCATTCGAGAGGAGCGACACGACCCATGGAAACGTCCCGAGCACCAGGACTCCGGGCCTTGGGGCTACCGATGCCAGGCTCCGTCAGGCATGCGCATCAAACCGACGCGGACCCGGGCGACCGGGAGAAATACGGAATCGAAGCCGCGGATTCGGCGCCGCAACGCGTCCGGCGCCACAGCATGATCACGCGGCGGAACGATGGGGCGTCGACTTCCTGAGCATGCTGGGCACCGGCATGGGGATGGGCTTATGGGCCCTCAGCGCAGGCGTTCCGGCGGTTGACGCCGAGGACGAGCCCTTTCTGCCCACCGCCGGCATCTCGCCGCTCGTCGCCTTTGCAGCGGCCTCCGCGGCCCACCGGGCATAGTCATCGAGTTCATCGGCGGTCACGGGAGCGGAGGAATCCTCGGTGGAAGCGGTCGTGGCCGATTCCCCGGAACCATCCCCGTCCTCGACGTCGGCGAAGGGATCCGGAGATCCCGTACCGGGCTCCTGGGCGCTGAGCTCCTTGGCAAGCTCGTCATAATCGGTGTCGGTTGTCAGGTACTTCAGCTTACGGGCTATTTTCTGCTGTTTCGCTTTCTGACGTCCGCGGCCCATCTGACCCCCTGCGTATTACTCAGTATCAATGCATCACATACGAGAGTACCACCTGAGCATCTTCGGGGGTTGTCTTCTCGAACTTTTACGATAAGGGCGAATCGGCGTGATTCCATACTTCCGGACATGGGCGTACATAGGCGTAAGGACGATGCGATGGCAGACGAACAGCAGGTGACCGCAGTGGGCAACGAGGTCAGCGCGAGCTTTCTCGCCGCGAAGAGGCTGTCTGACGAGACGCTGACCCGGCTGGACGCGAATCCGGGGGCCTTCACCATGCTCACCGGCGACCGTCCGACGGGACGTCTGCATCTGGGACACTACTTCGGCTCGATTCGCGAGCGCGTCGCCATGCAGAACCGCGGCGTGAACACGAACATCATCATCGCCGACTATCAGGTCATCACCGACCGCGACACCACGGAGCACATCAGGGACAACGTCCTTAATCTGGTGCTCGACTATCTGGCGGCGGGCATCGACCCGACGAAGACCATGATCTTCACGCATTCCGCCGTCCCCGCGGAGAACCAGCTCATGCTGCCGTTCCTCTCCCTCGTCACCGAGGCCGAGCTGCACCGCAACCCCACCGTCAAATCCGAGATGGAGGCCTCCGGGCACGCGCTCACCGGCCTGCTGCTGACCTATCCGGTCCACCAGGCCTGCGACATCCTCTTCTGCAAGGCGAACGTCGTGCCGATCGGCAAGGACAATCTTCCGCATGTGGAGATCACGCGCACCATCGCCCGTCGCTTCAACGAACGGTATGCCGCCAAGCATCCCGTGTTCCCCGAGCCCGCGGCGATCCTGTCGGACGCCCCGGAGATCCCCGGACTCGACGGGCGCAAGATGAGCAAATCCTACGGAAACTCCATCATGCTGGGCGCCACCGCCGAGGAGACGGCGAAGCTCATCCGCAAAAGCCCCACCGACTCCGAACGCCGCATCACCTTCGACCCCGTCGCCCGTCCGCAAGTTTCGGCTCTACTCACCACCGCCGGACTGGTCACGGGCCGCGATCCGAAGGACATCGCCGAGGAAATCGGCAACGCCGGAGCCGGAGCCCTCAAGAAATACGTCATCGAGAACGTCAACGAGTTCCTGGCGCCCCACCGAGAGCGCCGGACGGAGCTGGCGAAGGACATGGATTCCATCCGTGACATCCTGAACGACGGCAACAGGCGGGCGAACGCCATCGCCGAACGCACGCTGGACGAGGTGCGCGAGGCCATGGGCATGAAGTACTGACAGGAACGGCTCCGGGGTCCCTCGAGCCGGAGGCGTCGGCCACGGCGGCCCGCCGTCCCTCCCGATGCCTCCGCTCGGACGACGAGCCGCCGGCCAGGCGGCATGCCGAGGTGCGAGAATGACAGTATGTCATCGTTCTTCGATTCCCCGGATACGGCCTCGGACTCCTCCCTCTCTTCAGGGCACTGCCACGCCCTGCGTCTGAAGAACGTCAGGCTGCTTGGCTCCGACGCCGGCGCGGACATCGACGTCGTCGACGGAATCATTACCGCCATCACCCCGAAGGATCCGACGCGGGTCGCCGCCTCCGCATTCCCCGTCGGAGGACCGTCCGGCTCCCCGACGCCCCGACCGACCGATGAGGTCGAGACCATCGACGCTGATGGTCTGTGGACTATTCCCGGCCTGTGGGACTGCCACACCCATTTCACGCAGTGGGCGCAGATCTTCGGCAGGCTCGACCTGCTGCGGGCCCGGTCGGCCGACGAGGCCATGGGCATG
>CALEGL010000289.1 GCA_937876495.1 uncultured Bifidobacterium sp. | reverse complement strand
CCCGGCCGTGGCGGTGCTGGCTGGCGGGAGCCGCCTTGCGGCAGCGCGGATTCCAGCCGGTCAGTCCGGGGTGCTCCGGGATGAAGCTGTCGGGCTCGGAGGACGGCGGGGTGCGGTCCGGCGCGAGCCGAAGCACCAGCGGACGCTGCATCCGCGAGAACACCACGGCAAGCTGCCGCTTCACGTCGGCGTCGAAGAAGCCTGACGGCCCCTTGGCGGCCGTGGCGGCGTCGACGCTTTCGGAGGCGGCCGCCGGAGCAGGTGAGGTGCCCGAGGTCTTCGCTGCCGCGGCCTCCTTCTCCTTCTTCTTCTCGTAGGCGGACTCCGTGGGACGCGGCGGCACGAGGCCGGTCTTCTTGCTCATCTGCGAGGCGTACCGCTCGAGCTCCACGGCGGCGACGGCGCCGTCGGAGGTGGCGGTGACCACCTGCCGGAGGTTCTTGACACGCAGGTCGCCCGCGGCGTACACGCCCGGCACCGACGTCTCGAGATACCCATGCGTCACCACGTAGCCGCGGTCGTCCAGCTCCACGACTCCCTTGAGCAGATCGGTCTGGGGCACGTAGCCGGCGAAGACGAAGACGCCGAAGGTCCCGCCGTCGGCGGGATGCCACGTCGTCTCCTGACCCGTCTCCACATCGCGCAGCGTGGCCTCGACGAGGCCGCCCTGCCCGGCGGAGACGCTGTCGAGCTCCGTATGGTAGCGGATGTCGATCTTCGGATGCTCCTTGGCCTCGGCGGCCACAGAGGCGTCGCAGGTGAAGTCCTCCTCACGCACGAGAATCGTCACCTTGCTCGCGTATTTGGTGAGGAACACGGACTCCTCGGCGGCTGCGAAGCCGCCTCCCACGACGAGCACCTCACGGTTGGTGAAGAACTCGCCGTCGCATGTCGCGCAGTACGCCACGCCACGCCCCGCATACTCCTCCTCGCCGGAGAAGCCGATCTTGCGGGGGCTGGCGCCCGTGGCCACGACGATGCCGAAGCACCGGACGTCGCCGCGCGAGGTGTGGACGACCTTGACGTCGCCGTCGGCGTCGATGCGGGTTGCCTCGGCGGCCCGGAACTCCGCGCCGAAGTTCTCAGCCTGCCGGCGCATGGTCTCGGTGAGCTTCTTGCCATCCGTCACGGCTATGCCGGGGTAGTTCACCACCTCGGAGGTAATGGCGATCTGGCCGCCATAGTCCGCGCGCTCGAGGATGAGCACGCGGTAGCGCGCACGCGCCAGATACAGCCCGGCCGTCAGACCGGCCGGACCGCCGCCGATGACGACGACGTCATAGAGGTCGCTGTCCTTGCCTGCGGTCATGGGGCTCACAGCTGCCCGACGAGATCGAGGCTCGGGGCGATGGTCTCGTCGCCGGGGGTCCACTTGGCCGGGCAGACCTGGTCGCCGTGCTCATAGACGAACTGGCTGGCCTGGACGCGGCGCAGAAGCTCGTCGGCATTGCGGCCGACGTTGGAGGAGATGACCTCGTAGGCCACGACCTTGCCCTCGGGGTTGATGATGAAATCGCCACGCTCGGCCTGGCCGAGCTCCTCGTTGTAGGTGTCGAGGTCACGCGCCAGGACGGCGGTGGGGTCGGCGAGCATCGGGTACTGGATTTTGGCGATCTTCTCGTTGGAGTCATGCCACGCCTTGTGGGTGAAATGCGTGTCATGGGACACCGAGTAGATCTCGCATCCGATCTTCTTGAAGTCCTCGTACTTCGTCGCCAGGTCCTCCAGCTCGGTGGGGCAGACGAAGGTGAAGTCGGCGGGATAGAAGAAGAGCACCGACCAATGGCCCAGCAGATCCTTCTTGCTCACCGTGTGGAAGTCGTTGTCCTGGAACGCGTTCACCGTGAAATCGGTCAGCTCGTGCTGCAGAAGTGTCATGGGGATACCTCGCTACCTCTATTGTCATGAGCCGGTTTTGCGGCCGGCTCTCCGTCACCGTCCGAGTGGCGGAACCATGATTGACGTCCATGATCCGGACCGATTCCCGGAAGGCTCTTGTGCCTCCCATGCTATCGCAGCGTGGTTCGATTCAGCAGAGCGCGAACTGTGGCGAGACTCACAATAGCCGCGGGATTCCGCCGTTTTCGGCATAGCTGTACAGGTCGTGAGACTAGCATTGTCGTGGTTTCGACGACACCGATGGACGCGGTCTCGGGCACGCCCGGACGCGGATGCGTGCCACCCCGATCGCGCCGAAGGCGATGCGCGAAGCATGGATACAGGACAGGCGCGAAAGTCTGCCGGATAATCGACAAGGCCACGGCGGAGCCGTCCGGACCGGAAACGGAGACACAATGACGGAGAGCGCGACGGGAAGGACGACGGCATGGGCTTGACGAATGACGCTTCACAGAAGGACGGCGCGGACGACTCCAACGGGACGCCGACGGCCAACGCCACATGGAGCCGCCTGCTCGCCGGGAACCGGCGCTTCGCCACGGGACATGCGGAACACCCCTGGCAGGACCGTGAGACGCGGGAATCGCTGATCGACGGCCAGCATCCCGACGCCGCCGTGCTCTCCTGCGGAGACTCCCGCGTGCCCCCGGAGATCGTCTTCGACGAGGGACTGGGGGATCTTTTCGTCGTCCGAACCGCGGGGGAGGTGCTTGACGAGGCCGTCATCGCCTCGCTGGAGTTCGCCGTGCGCGATCTGCACACGGGACTGCTCGTCATCCTCGGACATGAGCACTGCGGCGCCGTCCAGGGCGCCGTGGCTGAACTTGCGGTTCTCGAGAAGGATCTGCCCTCCGCGGATACGCCGGCTGAGGGGACGGCCGCGACGGCATCCGCACCGGAGACCACGGATCCGGCGAAGACTTCAGACGCGCGTCTGGACGATCTCGCCGATCTCGCCGCGGAATCCGACTCCCCCATCGTCCGCTCCGTCGGAGCCTCCGTCATCGTGGCAAGACGGTCGGGGCTCGACTCCACCGACGACATCGAAAGAGTGCATGTGGCACGCACCATCGAACGACTCGTCGCCGGCTCGGAGGTCATCCGTCATGCCCTGGCGCAGGGGACTCTGACCGTCGTGGGAGCGCGCTACCGTCTCACCGACGGGCTCGTCGAGGTACTGTCATTCTGATTCGGCCGTACTCCGGGAACGGTGCGGAGACTCGCCAATCCCGGCCCCTATGGCCAGAGGGTCGCGTCCCCTGATCCAGTCATGGAGGTCCGGAGCGCTGCCGCGATCCCGGACCTCCCCGATGACCGGCAAATCCCCTAGAGTGGAGTCATGTCGCTCGGTCTGAACATCCTTCTCATCTTCGTGTTCCTCGTGCTCGGCTCGGTGTTCGCGGGAACCGAGCTCGCCCTCGTCAGCCTGCGCGGGTCGCAGGTCGACCAGATGGAGCAGGAGGACGCCCGGGGCGCCCGGGTGGCGGCCATCGCGCGCGACCCCAACACCTTCCTGTCCACCGTGCAGATCGGCGTGACCCTGTCCGGATTCCTGTCGGCGTCATTCGGCGAATCCGCCATCTCGCCCTCCATCGTTCCCGTCGTCGAGGGCTGGGGGGTGCCCGCCCGCGTCGCCGCGCCGCTGACGACGATCGTCCTCACACTGGTCATCTCCTACTGCTCGATCGTCATCTCGGAGATGGTTCCCAAGCGCATCGCCATGCAGCGCACCGAGCGAATCGCCCGAGCCGTGGTGCCCGCCATCGACGTCTTCGCCACGATCTGCCGGCCGATCATCTGGCTGATCGGAAAGAACACGGACGGCATCGTCCGCCTTATGGGATTCGACCCGAACGAGACCGAAAGCGAGGTCTCCGACGACGAGCTCCGCGTCCTGGTGAACTCCAACTCGCGGCTGAGCAAGGACGAGCGCACCATCCTCGACGACGTCTTCGACGCCTCTGAGACCATCGTCGCCGAGGTCATGCGCCCCCGCGCCGACGTCGTGTTCCTCGACGGGAACCAGAGCATCCAGGAGGCCGCCGCCTTCGTGCGGAACATGCCCTACTCCCGTTACCCCGTCACCGGGAAGGACTTCGACGACGTGCTCGGCTTCGTCCACGTGCGCGACCTGCTTGACGTGCGCGATCTGAACGCCCGAACGGTGGCCGACGTCACGCGCGAGGGCATATCCCTGCCCGGCACCTCCAAGCTGCTGCCCAGCCTCGAACTGCTGCGCAAGCGGGGGATCCATCTGGCCGTGGTCATCGACGAGTACGGCGGCACGGACGGCATCGTCACCCTCGAGGATATGACGGAGGAGCTCGTCGGCGACATCCGCGACGAATACGACCTGCCGAGGAAGAAGAACGCAGACGACGCGAGGACGGCCTTCGTCAACGGTGTGGCCACCGTCGAGGGCGGCATGACCATCGAGGACTTCGCCGATCTGACGGGCATCGAGCTCGAGGACGGTCCCTACGAGACCGTCGCCGGATACTTCCTGGCGCATACCGGGAGGCTGGGGGCCGTCGGCGACGTCCTTCACACGGAAGATGGATACGACATGGTCGTCACCAAGGTCGACGGCCGCCGCATCGACACCATCGAGGTGCGGCGGGTCGCCACTACGGAGGCGGATGTCCGTCCCGACGACGTCCATAGGAATGTCGCGCAGGCGGACGCCGGTTCCCACGGGACGCAAGGGATTTCACGGGACGCGGGAACGACCCCGCGCACGATGGCGGACCGATAGACTGAGAGGTACTGTTTCCACCATGAAAGGATGGATATGACACTCTCATTCGTCGTGCCGGGGCTCGATGAGGCCGCCTCGGAGAAGATCATCGCCATTCTCGCCGGTCGTCTTGCGCAGGAGCAGGAAGCCGCGCTTGTCCTCAAGCATGCCCATTGGAACGTGACCGGGCCGAATTTCATCGCCGTGCACGAGATGCTCGACCCGCAGGTGGATGTCGTTCTCAATCAGGCCGATGAGACCGCCGAACGCATCGCCACTCTCGGAGGTTCGCCCGACGGCCGGCCCGATGCCATCGTGCGCCAGCGCACGTGGAAGGGCATCGACCTGACGGGTCGTCACTCCACCGAGGAATACCTCAAGGCGCTTATCGACTACTATGACGCCTTCATCACCGACGACCGCGAGGCCATCAGAGAGCTGGACGAGCTGGACGTCATCAGCTCGAACATCGTCCAGGACCACGTCCAGGACCTGGAGAAGTTCCAGTGGTTCATGAGGAGCCATCTGGCGTAGGAACGGGAAACCGCCTGTCCCAAGAGCCAGCCCGCATCAGCGTTCCCCCAAGGGTCCACATCCTCCCCCCGTCCGGCTTTTCGGGCGGGGGCTTCCCATCTCATGACCGGAGGACGGCACGATTGATAGGTGATGCCGCAGCGCATCCCGTTTCGGGTGATTCGCGCCGGCGGAAGCGAAGGCGGGGTCATGGGCGACGAACCGTCCAGAGCCCGCCACGGAGAATCAGCCCTTCCGGAACAGTTTGGTGTATGAGCCCTCGGCGCGGGGACGCACGACGATGGAGTCGATGTCCACTGTGTCCGGCTGGTCCAGGGCCCAGCGCACGCAATCGGCGATGTTCCCGGCGGTGAGGGGGTCGGGAACCCCGGCATAGACGCCAGCCGCGCGCGCAGCATCGCCACCGAAGCGCTTGAGGGAGAACTCCTCGGTATGCACCAGACCGGGCGAGATGTCGATGACGCGCAGCGGCTCGCCGATCTGCTCAAGCCTGAGCACCCTGGCCATGACCCGCTCGGCGAACTTCGAGGCGCAGTATCCGGCTCCGCCCTCATACGGCTCGATTCCGGCCGTCGAGGAGACGACCAGCACCGTGCCGCCGCCGGGCGCCCGCTTCAAAGCCGGAAGCAGCTTCTGAGTGATGCGCAGGGTCCCCAGCACGTTGAGCTCGTACATCCCCCGCCAGTCATCGAGACTTGCTGTGGCCACCGGATCCTTCCCGATGGCCCCTCCGGCGCAGTTGACCAGCGCCTTGACGCCACCGGCGGCGAGAATCGCGTCCACCGCCGCCTGCGTGGATTCCTCGTCCGTGATGTCGCACACCTCGTAGGTGCAGGCGTCGCCCAGCTCCTCGGACAGCGCCTTCAACCTTTTCTCGCGACGGGCGAGCGCGACCACCGTCCATCCGTCGGCGACAAGCGCCCTCACTGTGGCCTCGCCGATTCCGCTGGAGGCGCCCGTCACGACCGCCCTGCGGCCGGCATCGGGCGATTCCGTCGACACCTGTTCAGACTCCGTCATATCCGCACTCCTTCGTGGCCTAGCGAACGGCCGTTTCGAACAGCGGCTCGGACACATCCGCCGCCCGCTTCCATCCTCACTCATGTATTCCGGAATCCCGGCCGCTGACCCGTCGTTTCGCTACCAGCTCCCCCGACATCGTCTCCGGACGGCCACGGATTCTCCTGACGCCAGCGCGGCCGGCGCGAATCAGCATCCGGCCGCGGTCAGCGCCTTGTCGAGCAGATCCACGCCGTCCGCCGCCTCGTCAGGCGTGATGACGCAGGGCGGAGTGACATGGATGCGGTTGGAGTGCACACCGATGACGACGCCGAGTTTGTTGCCCTCCGCGACGATGCGCTTCATCGTTTCGTCGTCCAGCGGCTCCCTGGTCGCGCGATCGGTGACCATCTCCACCGCCCAGAAGACGCCCTTGCCGCGGACCTCGCCGATCTTCGCATGCCGGTCCATCAACGCCTGCAGCTTCGGCCCGAGGACCTTCTCGCCGACGTCATGGGCGTTGTCGACGATATGCTCCTTCTCCATCGCCTCCTGGGTGGCGACAATGGCGCCCCTCGCCAGAGGATGCCCGGCATAGGTCAGGCCGCCGGGGAACACGACGGCGTCGCAATGCGCGGCCCCGGGGTCGGACATGATGACCCCGCCGGCGGGGCCGTATCCGGAGGTGCACCCCCTGGCAGAGCCAACTCTTGTCGGCACAGTACCGGACGTCTGCAGCGCGGACCCGACCCCTGTTCCGCCCCGAGCG
>CALEGL010000288.1 GCA_937876495.1 uncultured Bifidobacterium sp. | reverse complement strand
CGCTGTCGAGGGGTTCTGTGTCCTGCGGGGCGCCGACGATCTCCTCGGGGCGCACGCCCGAGGACACGTCCAGCACGCCGGAGGCGAGCTGGGGGAGGTCGCCTACCGGCGCCGGAATCAGACGTCCGGCTGATGTGACGAGTCCGTATGTGGCGAGCGTTCCGGTCCGAACCGAGCTGCGGATCGCGCCGTCCGCGCGTCCCGGATCGCGTGCGCCCTTCTCGTGCAGGAGGTCCAGGGTCTCCATGGGAGCCCGTGCGACCAGTCCCGTGACGCTGAGCAGCACGGCGCAGGGACGGTCCTCCAGATGCAGGTCGTCGGTGGTCGTCCGTGCCCCTGTGGGCGCCGCGACGCCGGCCGCCGCCAGAGCCAGAGAGGGGGTAGCCGTTCCCGTGGTCTTCGTCGCCCGTGTCGCCGCCCCCATAGTCGTGGCCGTGGCGGGCGTCGTTCCGGTGGTCGCCGCGTCATCCGCGGGGAGGACGGCCTGCGATTCGACGGGGGAGACGCCGCCGTCCGCGTCCACATCGACGAGCGCGGTGCGCCGGGGAGTGCCCCAGGCCTTCGCGGCGGCGTCCATGCCGGCGACGACGACCTCGTCCAGCCGTTCGGAGGAGCCCAGGATCCCGCCCAGCTCGTCGATGCGGCGCCTGAGGTCGTCACGCTCGGATTCGAGCTCGATGCGGCTCATCCGTGTCAGCCGCCGCAGACGCAGGTCGAGGATGTACGAGGCCTGCACGTCGTCGAGGTCGAAGACGGCCATCAGCCTCGTCTTCGCCGTGTCGGCGTCGTCGGAGCCCCGGATGACCTGGATGACCTCGTCGATGTCGACGAGGGCGAGCAGCAGTCCCTCCACGAGATGCAGGCGCTCGCGGGCGACCTTGAGACGGTGCCTGCTGCGCCGCCGCACCACCTCGCGCCGGTGGTCGATCCACACCTGAAGCATCTCGCGCAGACCCATCGTCCGCGGGCGGCCGTTGACCAGGGCGACGTTGTTGATGGTGAAACCGTCCTCGAGCGGCGTGTGCCGGTAGAGCTGGGCGAGCACGGCGGCCGGGTCGAAGCCCGTCTTGATCTCGATGACCAGACGCGTGCCGTTGTGCCGGTCCGTCAGATCGATGGCCCCGGAGATCCCCTCCAGACGATGGGACCGCACGCCGTCGGAGATCTTCTCCAGCACGCGTTCCGGCCCCACGAGGTAGGGCAGCTGCGTGACGACGATGGCGCGGCGTCGCGCGGTGACGTTCTCGACATGCGTCACCGCCCTGGTGACGAAGGACCCGCGTCCCGTCTCGTAGGCCTGGCGGATGCCGTCACGGCCGATGACGACTCCCCCGGAGGGCCAGTCGGGTCCGGGGACGAGCCGCATGAGCTCCTCGAGCGTGGCGTCGGGGCGGGTCATGAGGAGCTTGGCGGCGGCGATGACCTCCACGAGATTATGCGTGGGCATGTTCGTCGCCATGCCGACGGCGATTCCGGAGGCTCCGTTGACGAGCAGGTTGGGAATCGCCGACGGCAGCACCGTGGGCTCCTGCAGCTTGTTGTCGTAGTTCGGCGTGAAGTCGACGGTGTCCTCGTCGATGTCGGCGTTCATGCCCAGAGCCGCAGGTGCCAGACGGGCCTCCGTGTAGCGCGAGGCGGCGGGGCCGTCGTCGAGGGATCCGAAGTTGCCGTGTCCGTCGACCAGGGGCAGCCGCATGGCGAAGGGCTGGGCGAGACGCACCATGGCCTCGTAGATGGCCGAGTCGCCGTGGGGGTGCAGCTTGCCCATGACCTCGCCCACCACGCGGGCGGACTTCATGTACGCATGGTCGGGGGTGAGGTTCATGCGTCCCATCTGGTAGACGATGCGGCGCTGTACCGGCTTGAGTCCGTCCCGGGCGTCGGGCAGGGCCCGTGCGTAGATCACCGAATAGGCGTACTCGAGGAAGGACCGTCGCATCTCGTCGTTCAGCGGCGTCTCGACGATCCTCTCCTTCACGGAGCGCGGATCGAACTCCTGATGCCGTGGCGTGCGGCGTGATGCCATTGCTTGGAACCCCCTGACGGACGACGACGATCCGATTCATGATACCCCGCACCCTTCCGTCGCGCCTTCCCGTGGGCGGCATCTCCGCCGTCGGTGCTTGAATGGGGCCATGATTCCCGAGGTTCCCGACGACGCCGATCTGCTCTCCATGATGCCGGTCGTGTCCTATGGGGATGGGGTCGACGGACCCGAGGCGTTCGGAGGCCATCGCTGCGGCGCAAGGCATCTGTCCTCCGTGCTTCCTGCCATCAGCGCCGCCATCGGCCATCCGGTCGCCACGGATGTGCATCCCGACCCCGCTCAGCTGCAGCGGGCGCTGGGGCTTCCGGATGTCGAGCGCGCCGTCGTCGTCCTCGTCGACGGTCTCGGCTTCTGGAACCTCGTCTCGCGGGCCGGGCACGCCCCGTATCTGCGGTCCCTGCTCGGCGAGGACGCCGGGGGACGGCCGCTGTCCACCTGCATCCCCAGCACGACGGCGGCGGCCATGGGCGTGTTCGGAACCGGCACCTGCCCGGGGATGACCGGCATGACGGGCTATACGCAGCTCAATCCCCGCACCGGCGAGCTGTGCCAGCTCATCCAGTTCCGGGACGCCCCGAAGCCGACGGAGCTGCAGAGACGCCCGACCGTCTTCGAATCGCTCGTCGCTCAGGGGGTGCGCGTGAGCAGCTGCGGGCTGTCGCGCTTCGCGGACTCCCCGCTGACCCGGGCGGCGCTGCGCGGGTCGGAATATCTGTCCGGCGACTCCCCGGCGGCGCGGATCGCGCTTGCCTCGCGCGCGTCCCGGACGCCGGGTCTGACGTACGTGTACGTGAGGGACATCGACAAGACGGGCCATTCCGACGGTTGGGACTCCCAGGCATGGGTGGCCGCCCTGGAGAGGGTGGATGCGCGTCTGGCCAGGCTGCGTCGGTCCCTGCCGCAGGGGACCCTGATCGTCATCGTTGCGGACCACGGCATGGTCTCGTCCGATTCCGCGCGTCGGATTGACGTGGCGGCCGAACCCGACCTGTCCGAGGGCGTCCGTCTCATCGGCGGAGAGCCCCGTGCGCCCATGCTGTACGTCGAGAAGGGCACGAATCCCGAAGCCGTCGCCGAACGATGGCGCCGGCGTCTGGAAGGTCATGCCATGGTGGCGTTACGCGGCGAGGCGGTGGATGCGGGTCTGCTGGGTCCCGTCGAACCGCGCGTCCTGGACATGCTGGGGGACGTGCTCGTCTGGGCCGCCGACAGGACCACCATCGTCGACAGCCGCACGCAGAGCGATATGGCGACCAGACTGCCCGGCGTCCACGGGTCGCGAACCATGCTGGAGACGGACATCCCCTGTCTTGTGGACGTGGCATGACAAAGCGCCGCTGGCGTCATCGCCTTGATGGCGTGGTCGGGGCGGCGGACTAATTAGTCGCCGAAGAGTATCTCATCCCAGCTGGGGACCGCAGAGCGCCCCTTTCTGCGACGTGAGGTTCTGATGAATCTGGGATCCTCCGAATCGGTTTCGGAAGCCGGAGGCTGGGCGTTCGTCGCCATGGATTCGCCGTCCTGTCCTGGCTTTTCGAGAGGAAGTGGCGGAACGGCGGGCTTTCCGGGGCGGACGACCATCGGTCGGTTCTCGTCGTCTGCGATGTGGATGTCCGCGGTTGCCTGTGCGGCCGGTGTGGCCGGTGCAGCCTCGCCCGCCGCGGTCGGAGTGAAAAGCTCCGCGCCGTCAGGCGTCATGGAGCCTTCCCTCCGTTCGGATTCGCCATGCGGCACGACCCGTCTGTCGATGATGTCGTTCAGCAGCATCCGTGCGGTGTTGTTGAGGCTTGCGATGGCCCTGTCCTGAGGCGACCATGACCAGATCGCCCGGATATGGCGTCCGGCCACGTCGAATTCGACGGTGATGCGCCAGGGGTCGACGCCACGCCGCATCGCATGCCACGACAGCGACTTCATATCCGCGTCCCGCAGGGTGAGGGAACGGTGGATGAGGTCTCCCACGGAGGCGCCGTCATAGTCCGATGGGGCCGGCGATTCGAGGAACCTGTCGATGGCATAGTTCTTCTCGGTCTCCACGATGGGGGAGAACCTCTCGACGGTGGGTTCGTCGACGCCCAGTTCGTCAGCGACATCACGCGGCGTGGCGCCGGCCCTGATCATGGACTGGATCCGTGCGATCGGGATGGGGGCCGCGGATGACGACCTTCGCTCGTGTGGTTCGCCGTGGCGGATGCGCCGCGACCGTTCGACGGCGGCGTCGAACGCGTCGTCGGGCGTCACGATGAAGGATGCTCCGCGGACGACGAAGACGAGATTCCCGTTCCCGTCCACATGGTCGAGGCGGGCCCTCATCGGCGAATTGTCAGGCATCGAACACCACTTTCCTCTCGAGGAGCACCGTTCCCGTGCCTTCGGGCTTCCTGGGCCGGAACTACATCCATTGTGCCCCACGCTGAACATTCCGGGCGTTTCGCGTGGCATGATACATCAGTCCATGATTCATGTATTCTATGGCGCAGCGAATGCCCATGTACGTGCATGCAAAGGGAAGGATTGCCATGGCTCAGGACTACGATTCCCCCCGCGGGAAGGACGACGTCGAGTCCTTCAATCTGGGGAAGAACGACAGGACGGCTGCCGAAGACGTCGACGACGATGAGAACGCCATCGCCGGCGAATACGAGCTGGATGCGGCGGATCCCGTCACCGAGGACCCCTCGGTGACCGTCATACCCATGCAGAAGGACGAGTTCTTCTGCGTCGACTGCTATCTCGTCCGACATCGCAGCCAGCTGGGGCGCACGGATCCCGATGGCAGGCAGCACTGCAAGGAGTGCCTCGGCATGGACGACGGGCATCGTGCATGACGGTCGACGTCGGATACAACGAGCCGGAGGATACGGAGGTTCTGCTCCGTCTTCTGGACGGGGACGAGTCCCTGGCTCCGACGTATGCGCATCCCGGTGACGCGGGGGCCGACCTGCATGCCGCCGAGGACGTCCTCCTCGCCCCTCTGCAGCGCGTCCTCGTGCCCACGGGGGTGGCCATCGCCCTGCCCGCCGGATACGTCGGCCTGGTCCATCCGCGGTCCGGTCTCGCCGTCCGCAGCGGCGTGACGGTGCTCAACGCGCCCGGAACCATCGACGCCGGGTATCGCGGCGAGATCCGCGTCCCCCTTATCAACCTCGATCCGGAGACCCCCGTGCAGATTCATCGGGGAGACCGCATCGCCCAGCTCGTCGTGCAGCGGTACGTGCAGGCGAGATTCATCCGCGCGCGGATGCTTCCCGGTTCGGACCGCGGCGAGCGGGGATTCGGATCCTCCGGAGCCTGACCGTCGCGATCCGAGCCTCCGCGCTGATCCGCGGGACGTGAATCGGAGGACGCGCCGGCCGGAACATGCGAGAGCATGCCCATCCGCCGCCATGTCGTCCCCGGCGTGACGCTGGGTAGGATGGGGAGACGGAACCGGAGGTGGACAGTGGCGGGCTCGGAGAACGAGATGCGCCCGGCGCGCATGCTGGGGTGCGAGATCAGCGACGACATGCTCGATCCGCTTCGCCCCATCATCGGCATGTGCGCCTCCCATCATCCCCAGGAGAACCTGGACATCCTCGAGAAGTCCTATCGCCGGGCGGTGATTCAGCACAAGGGCCAGAGGCGCAAGTCGGGGGAGCCCTACATCATCCATCCCCTCGCCGTGGCGCAGATCCTCGCCGACCTCGGCATGGGGCCGCTGGTCGTGGCGGCCGGGCTGCTCCATGACACCGTGGAGGACACCGACTACACGCTGGACGACTGCCGTCAGGAGTTCGGACCCACGGTCACCGGCCTCGTCGATGGGGTGACGAAGCTCACCCGTATGGAGTACGGGGACTCCGCCCAGGCCGAGACGATACGCAAGATGGTCGTGGCCATGAGCCGCGACGTGCGCGTGCTCGTCGTCAAGCTCGCCGACCGCGTGCACAACGCCCGCACCTGGCGCTACGTGAAGACGGCCAGCGCCCAGCGCAAGGCGCGCGAGACCCTGGACGTGTACGCTCCGCTGGCCAACCGGCTGGGCATGAACGCCATCAAGACGGAGCTCGAGGAGCTCAGCTTCAAGATCCTGTACCCGAAGATCTACAACGAGATCGTCGTGCTCGTCGCGCGTCGAGCCGGGCAGCGCGAGGTGTACCTCAAGCAGATCATCGAGGAGATCGGCCAGGACCTTGCGGCCCAGCACATCGAGGCCTCCGTCAGCGGGCGACCCAAGGACTACTTCTCCATCTACCAGAAGATGGTCGTGCGCGGACACGACTTCTCGAACATCTACGACCTCGTCGGGGTGCGCATCATCGTCGACACCATCCCCGAATGCTACGCGGCCCTCGGCGCGGTGCACGCCCGCTGGAACCCCGTCCCCGGGCGTTTCAAGGACTACATCGCCATGCCCAAGCTCAACATGTACCAGAGCCTGCACACGACGGTGGTGGGTCCCGGCGGCAAGCCCGTGGAGATTCAGATCCGCACCTGGGACATGCACAGGCGTGCGGAGTTCGGCATCGCGGCGCACTGGAAGTACAAGGAGAACGGGCAGGCGGGACGCGTCCTGAGCGCACCCGATTCCTCCGACAGGCGTCGGGAGGCCGAGGAGGACAAGGAGCTCAGTCAGGCCGACAACCTGCGCTGGATCCAGCAGCTGGCCGACTGGACGAACGAGACCCCGGACTCCGACGAGTTCCTCGGCTCGCTCAAGGAGGATCTCGGCGGATCCGAGCTGTACGTGTTCACTCCGAAGGGCGCCATCGTGTCGCTTCCCGCGGAGGCGACCCCCGTGGACTTCCCCTACGCCCTGCCCCCCGCGGTCGGCCCCCCCACGATGGGCGCGCGCCCCCCCCGGCCGCTCGCCCCCCCCGCCCCGCCGCCCCAACCCCGCCGCCCCGCGGCACCCCCCCC
>CALEGL010000287.1 GCA_937876495.1 uncultured Bifidobacterium sp. | reverse complement strand
TGTGGGAGGGGGGGGAGTGACGGACGAGCGCACTGCTGGTGCTCGGCCGGAGGGGGCACCGGCGAAGGGCGACCGGAGGCCGAACGCAGCTGCGGGGGACGCGACGCCACTGAACGGGACTCTTCTGAACGGGATTCTTCCAGAATCGGCGGGGACGACGATGTTCTCCGCGCTGTCGCTGACGCTTCCGCTGCCCTTCCTTCCTCTCGCCCAAGGTGACATCGACTACGAGGTGGACCGGCGTTCGGACCCCCGTCTGCTCGACCAGGTGCTTGCCGACCCGGGAACACAGGTCATGCTCGTTCGTTCGGGCAGACTCGCCGTCCCCCGTGGGCAGGGCGCCCTGGCCGTCACGGAGAGCCGCCGGATGAGACTGGCGATGCTTCCCGGCCGTTACGTCCTCGACGAGCTGCGTCGTCATCCCGAGGCCATCGCCATCTATCTGGGCGCCTATGTCGCGGATGAGCCCGTCACCCATGCGGTGGCTCTGGACGTCACCGCAGTGGGAGGCGTTCCCGACATGACCTCCGTGGTGCCCGATTCCGCCCATGAGGGCGCCGACGACGCCTTCGACGACGCCGTCGTCCATTCCGTGCCATCCCGTCCCGTCTCCCTGCTCCAGCGCACGGTGGAAGGGCTGGACTGGGTGGATCTGCGGGATTTCGCACCCCATGCCAGCGCGCGTCAGGCCGGGCAGGCGACCACCGCCGCGGCCCTGAGCCTGTGGCATTCCCGCCAGCGTCGCTGTCCCATATGCGGAGCGCCCGTGACGCCCGCGCTATCCGGGTGGGCGCAGCGCTGCACCAACCGCGATGACGGGGAGCGCGTGCTCTTTCCACGGGTGGAGCCCGCGGTCATCACCTCCATCGTCGACCATCGTGATCGTCTGCTGCTCCAGCACAACGCGGCATGGAAGGACGACCGGCTGTACTCGGTGAGCGCCGGCTTCGTGGAGGCGGGGGAGAACCTTGAGCATGCCTGCCGTCGTGAGGCCGGAGAGGAGACGGGCGTGCGAATCGGACGCGTCCGATATCTCGGGTCACAGCCCTGGCCGTTCCCGGCCTCCCTGATGATGGCCTTCAAGGCCGAGGCCGAGAGCACGGACATCCGTGTGGACGGCGAGGAGACCGTCAACGCCCGTTGGATGACCCGGGGAGAGTACACCGCCGAGCTGCTCGCCGGACGCATGATTGCGCCGGGACGTGCCACCATCGCCCGTTACATGGTCGAGGAATGGTATGGACATGACCTTCCGCGGTGAATCCCCCGGTGCCGACGGACGATGCATCAATAATCCATACGTGATGGGTAGGATTCCCGGTAAGCTCGTCCCGTCCGTCGACGCTTGCGGGACACATGGGCGAATGACATGACCGTCCCGTTCCTTCTAGGGCGGTCATCGGATGCGGCGGGAAGGATGACGACATGGCGGAAAGCGGACGCGGCCCATCCGACGACTGGGATGACGGCGATGAAGGTCCCGATGTCGAGGACACCGCGAGATTCGAGCCCGCCGAGCCCGACGCTCTTCCCCTGGGTGCCATAGCAGACGTCGCCGACGCCGATGCGGTAGCCCGGCGGGAGTCCCACCGGCAGACCATCGGCTTGATCATCTTCGCCGTCTTCGCCGTGCTCCTTGTCATCGTCGGCGTGGGCGGATACTTCGGTGCGCAATCGTATTTCTCCGGAAGGGTCGCCCCAGGTGTGGAATTCGCCGGTGGATCCGTCTCCGGCCGCACCCGCTCCGAGCTCTCTGGCATCGTCCGCAACGCCGTCTCCGCCACGAGCCTCACCCTCACCGACAGCAAGGGAAAGAAGGTGAAGGCCTCGCTGAAGGACCTCGGCGTGACGGTGAACGTCGGTGGCACGGTGAAGGCCATTCTTGCGGCGAAGAGCGGCGAGGGCATTCGACGTCTCAATCCGCTGGAGCGCGTGGACGTGCCATTGAAGGCCACGACCGACGACACCGTCCTCGCCGAGTATCTCGCCGGCCGCTTCGTGGCGAAGTCCGATCGCCCGGTGGCATCGTCCGTCTCCTACGACTCGGATTCGGGGAAGTTCGTCGTGGATGGCGGCTCCACCGGAAGCGTCGCGCAGACGTTCGCCATCACGGACGCCATCGATGCCGCCATCGAGGAACCCGGAGGCTCGCATGCGGTGAGCTTCCGGTACGAGCGCGGGGGGATGCCCATCTCCATCGACACGGCCGACAAGGTCGCGGCCGAGGCCAATTCCCGTATAGGGACCATCACCCTGACGGACGGGGACAAGGTGACCTGGTCCGTCCCCGCCGCGCAGATTGCCTCGTGGACCGTGCTCACGCCGCATGAGGGGAAGGGGACCATCGCCCTGTCATATGATCGCCAGGCGATCGGCGCGTCTCTGGACAAGGAGCTTCCGTCTCGCTTCGGGAAGACGGCCGTGACGGAGAAGGACGTCGTCGACTCCTCCGGGAAGGTCATCCTCGTCGACACGAAGGGCGTGGATGGGCTCAGGGTCACGAACGCCTCCGACGTGGCCGACGAGGTGCATGACGCGCTGACGTCCGGTGGGTCCTCGACGGTGCGGGTGGACACGGCGAAGGTCTCCCACGGGAAAACGACCGTCACGGTGGACGTGTCCCTTGTCGTTGACCTGTCGAAGCAGACCGTCACGGCATACAAGGGGAAGGACAAGGCGGCGGAGTTCCTCGTCTGTGCCTCCGGGAAGGCGACCGGGTCGTCGTCAGAGGACATCTACGTGACCGACCATGCGAAGTCCGCGAAGCTCAGCGTCACCGCGTCATCCTCGTCGTCGGGCTCCTCCGGTGGAACGGGTGATTCCTCCCCGTCCTCGTCCGGCACGTCTGGCACGACCGTGCAGTGGGTCAGCTACTTCGGATCCTCCCAAGCCTTCGTCGCCGCGACCTGGGATGTCGACGGCATCGCATCCGGCGACCCGGCCGCATCCAAGCCCGGTGCGTTCGTGGAGATGTACCCCTCCGACGCGCAGTGGATCGTCGAGAACTGTCCCAAGGGGACGAAGGTGACGTTCACGGGGACGGAACCCTCGAAGGCCGTGAGATAGAAGCCTTCGGGGTATTCTGGTGGCATGAGTGACGACATCGAGGATCCCCGTCCGCCGCGTCTCGATATCCCCGAGCAGCTGAGCTACTCCGAGGAGCACGCGTGGGTCGACGATTCCGTCGACCCGGCCATCATCGGCATCACCGAATACGCCGCCGACCAGCTCGGCGACCTCGTGTTCATCGACCTTCCCGAGGTGGGCGGCCGCGTCGAGGCTGGGGACGAGGTCGTGGAGCTTGAATCCGCCAAGGCCGTCCAGCCTCTGGTGAGTCCGGTCTCGGGCGTGATCCGCGCGGTCAACAACGGGGCCTCCGAGGACCCCTCCGTCGTCAACGGTGATCCCTATGGCGAGGGCTGGCTGATCAAGGTCGCGCTCGACGATGACGAGCCCGAGCTGCTGGACGCCGACGGGTACGAGCGCATCATCCGGTCATGACGCTGCTGCACCCCCTGCATGACCCCCGCGGGTCGTCACCGTCAGAGGGTCATCCGACGGATGACATGCCCACGGTGCCCATTCCCGCCAGACGCGTGCTCACCGTCGTCGACGCGGCCTCCCGGCACGAGCGCATCGAGATCAAGCCGCCTCTGGTGCGGATGGTTCGACGTTTCATCACCGGCGGCTTCGGACTCTGGCTTCGCCTGTCCACGGCCGTCGTCCGTCGCCTCGGATGGTACGAATGCGTGGAACCCTACGTCGGGTACGGCACCGACGACTACTCGCGCCTGGTATGCCGGACGGTGTACGGCCCGGCCCGGCATCGCACGGGTGGCGCGAGCCGTGGGATCAGAGGGATGATGACGGTTCCCGCCCCTCGGGTGGGAGTGCGCATCGCCATCGATGACGTGCCCGTGGAGACCGTCCAGGTGGGTACGTCCGAGATATACGACCGCGTCGACCCCGCTGCCCGTTCGGACGGCCTGTCCGCGGTCTCCGATGACGCCGGATACCTCGACCTCGTCGCCGACCGCCGTCTCGAACCGGGCATCCACACCGTGTCCTATCGCGTGGCGCGGCGCCGTCCTGTGAAGGCGAGCCTGTTCACCATCGCCCCCGGGACCGGAATCGGCGTGATTTCCGACGTGGACGACACCATCATGGTCACGCAGGCGCCCACCGTGTGGAAGGCCGCCTACAACGTGCTGCTGCTCAACCCCCGCAAGAGGGTCCCCGTGCCCGGCATGGGCGCCCTCTTCACGAAGATCTCCGACCTGTTCCCGGAGGCGCCTTTCTTCTACCTGTCCACCTCGCCATGGAACGTCGAGGGCTCCATCCGGCATTTCATCGCCGACCACGGCTATCCGGCCGGGCCCCTGCTGCTGCGGGACCTCGACCCGCGGCCCAAGACCTTCGTCCCCACCGGCGTGCAGCACAAGCTCGAGTTCGCCGAGCAGCTCATGGCCGACTTCCCGAGGATGCGCTTCATCCTCATCGGCGACGATGGACAGCGCGATCCCACCACCTACGCCACCATCGCCCGCCGGTATCCGGGCCGTGTGCTCGCCATCGCCATCCGTCAGCTCAGCCCGCGGGAGTCGCGCCCCTGGGGCGGGATGTCCGGGCTCGCGGCCACGCAGCCCGCGCCCATCACCGACGTCCCCGTGTTCATGGGCACAACGGGGGCGAACCTCATCACCACGATGCTGCCGTATCTGCGGCAGTTCCGCTGAGCGGAGGAGACCCGGGACCTCCCCGTATCCTCGGGCGTGACCTGTCCGTCCGGCGTCCCTAGAATGGCCGGCATGACCGATTCGTCATCCTCCGCCTCTGCCGTCCCGCGGGACGGCGTCCGCCCCGAAGTCCCGCATCCCCCCGTCGCCGCGCGGCGTCCGCACCGCCGCAGTGTCCATGGCGACGTGTTCGACGATCTCTACGAATGGATGCGGGACAAGGACTCCCCGGAGCTGCGCGACTACGTGGCCGCCGAGAACCGGTACTGCGAGGAGCGCACGGCGCATCTCGCCGGTCTGCGCCGGACTCTGTTCGACGAGCTGAAATCCCATGTGCAGGAGACGGACATGTCCGTTCCCGTTCGTGTGGACGGCTATTGGTACTTCTCCCGCACCATCGAGGGACGGCAGTACGGCGTTCAGTGCCGCGTCCCCGTCGCCGGCCCCGACGACTGGGACCCGCCACGGGTGGCGCCCGGGAATCCCGGCTCCATGCCCGGCGAGGAGGTCGTCTTCGATGCCAACCATGAGGCCGTGGGGCATGACTTCTTTCGCATCGGCGGCATGGACGTCAGCCGAAACGGGCGTCTGCTGCTGTACGGTGTCGATCTGCACGGCGACGAGCGCTACGACTACCGGCTGCGTGACCTCTCCGCCGGCCGTGACCTTTCCGACGTCATCGATGGCATAGGCGGGGCCTGTCTGACCCCCGACGGGCGCTGGGTGTTCTACGCCGTTCTCGACGACGCCTGGCGTCCCTGCGCCATACGCCGACATCGCGTCGGAACGTCATCGGACGATGACGTGGAGGTTTTCCGGGAGAAGGACGAGCGCTTCTGGGTCGGCGTCGGACTGAGCTTTGACGAGCGTCTGCTCGTCATCGGCACGGACTCCAAGACCACCACCGAGGTGCTCACCCTTCCCGTCGACGAGCCGGAGGGCGAGTTCCGCGCCTTCATCCCCCGCCGGGAGGGCATCGAATACGACGTCGGGTTCTCGCGCTTCGAAGGCGCCGGAGAGGATGGGAAGGACATCCCCGTGGCCGTCGTCTGCCACAACGCCCTCAACCCGAACTTCGAAGTGGACGTCATCGACATGCGCTCGCATGAGCCGCCGTACCGTCTCGGGGAGGGTGCGCGCGTGGCCGTCGGGTCGCCGTACGGATGCGAGAAGGGCGACGACGTCCTTCCCGGAGCCTCCGAGAGACCCATCGGCACTCCATGGAGCGACCCAAGCAACCCGGAGATCCTTCAGTGCGCCCAGGGGCTGGAGATTGAGGGGCTGGGGATTCATCGCCATGCCATAACGCTCTCCTGGCGCGCCGGGGGAATGGGACATATCGCGGTCATGCCCAAGGACCAGGCCGCACGGGATTTTCTGGCCGGTCGTCCCTGGCGCTTCCGGGAGGTCGTCCCTCCCTCGTTCGGCGGAGAGACGCACGATGAGCGTCTGTACTCGGTGGGGCTGGGAGGCAACCCCTCCTACGATGCTCCGCGTCTGCGCTACTCCTTCAGCAGCTACACGCGTCCCGGCGAACTGCATGAGATCGACCCCGCGACCGGCCGGGACGTGCTTCTCAAGCGCGCCAAGGTGCTCGGCGGCTTCGATCCGGCGGACTACGCCGAACGGCGTCTGTGGGTCACGTCCCGCGACGGCGAGAGCATCCCCGTCTCGCTGGTGTGGCGGCGGGACCGGCTTCCGCAGGGTCATCGCCCCGACGGCGGGCCGGCGCCGATGTTCATCACCGGATACGGCGCCTACGAGATCAGCTCCGATCCGGGCTTCTCCTCCGCCCGGCTCAGCCTGCTCGACCGCGGGGTGCTCTACGCCGTGGCGCATGTGCGTGGCGGCGGCGAGATGGGCCGCGCCTGGTACGAGCAGGGTCGTCGTCTCGCCAAGAAGCACACCTTCGAGGACTTCGTCGACGTCACCGCGGCACTGCAGCGGATGGGTCTGTCCGCGCCCGCCACCACGGTGGCCAACGGAGGGTCGGCGGGCGGTCTGCTGATGGGCGCCGTGGCGAACATGGCGCCGGAGCTGTACGCCGGCATCGAGGCCGACGTGCCCTTCGTCGACGCGCTCACATCCATCCTCGATCCCTCCTTGCCGCTGACGGGCACCGCATGGGACGAGCGGGGAACCTCGCCGCACGACCCGGCGGGCCTGCTCCCTATACACAGCTGACGCTCCCCACGGATAGAGCGCGG
>CALEGL010000286.1 GCA_937876495.1 uncultured Bifidobacterium sp. | reverse complement strand
CCGGACCCGACGCCTCCCGGACCCGACGCCTATACTGGAGACACGAATCCGCCGGCAAGGAGGCCGTTGATTCGGCAAGGGCAGGCATTCATTCCAGCCACGACCACGATCGCGGCACGAGCCGGAAAGCCGCGAAACGAGCAGATGCCCGCCTCATCGCAAAGGAGCAATCATGGTGTATCGCATGGTATTCAATCAGACCGCGTACTTCGGCCGCGGAGCCATCAAGGAGATTCCGGCGGCCGCGAGGTCGCATGGATTCCACAAGGCCTTCATCGTCACCGACCCCGTCCTGCTCAGGACCGGGACCGTCGCCAAGGTCACCGACGTGCTTGACGAGGCGGGCATCCCCTACGAGCTGTTCGACAACGTCAAGCCGAACCCGCCGGTCGAATGCATCCAGGACGGCGTGGAGAAGTTCCGCTCGGCAGGTGCCGACTTCCTCATCGGCCTCGGCGGAGGCTCGCCCCAGGACACGTGCAAGGGCATCGGCATCGTCGTCGCGAACCCGGAGTTCGCCGACGTGCTCTCCCTTGAGGGCGTGGCGGACACGAGGAACCCGTCGGTACCGATCTTCGGCGTCCCCACCACCGCCGGCACCGCATCGGAGACCACCATCAACTACGTCATCACGGACACGGCCCGCAAGCGCAAGTTCGTCGCCGTGGATCCGCATGACATCCCGCTCGTGGCGTTCGTCGACCCGGATCTGACGGACACGATGCCCCGCGGTCTCAAGGTGGCCACGGGACTGGATGCCCTCACTCATGCCATCGAAGGCTACGTGACGCCGGGGGCGTGGAGCCTGTCCGACTGCCTGAGCCTGCAGTCGATCCGCATGGTCGCGCATAATCTCGCGAAAAGCGCGGACGGCGACGTCCCCGCCGGCGAGCAGATGGCGTACGCCTCGTACATCACCGGCATGGCGTATTCGAACGTCGGCCTCGGCCTCGTGCACGGCATGGCGCATCCGCTGGGAGGCCGGCTTGACGTGGCGCATGGGGTGGCCAACGGCATCCTGCTGGCTCCCGTCATGGAATACAACAAGGATTTCACGGGCGAGAAGTACCGGGACATCGCGGACGCCTTCGGTGTGGCCGACGCCTACGCCGGCGACCTCGAGACCGTGCGCGAGGAGGCCGTGCAGGCGGTGCGCGACCTGACGCGGACGCTGAGAAACCCCACGACGATCAGCGAGGTGGGCGCCACCGAGGCCGACCTCAGGCCGCTCGCGCATGACGCGATCCGCGACGTGTGCACGCCGGGGAATCCGCGCAAGGCGACCGAGGAGGACATCTTGGGGATCTACACGTCGCTGATGTAGGACATAGGACAACGGCCAGCCCCGGTCGGGGGCCGCTCCCCGACCGGGGCTAGTCCCCCAGCCGGCCCCACGCGGCGATGTGGCCCATGGTGACCTTCCTGCGCTCCTCGGGGGTCTTCGCGTCGCGATAAGCCGGGCAGACGCTGATATGGTCGAGGATCATGATGAGCCTCAGCGCATAGTGCCGCAGACAGAAGTCATGCCGATGCCTCAGCCTGCAGTCCGGGTCGTCGCAGAACCAGACCATGTAATACTCCGGATCCTCGTCGCAGATGTAGTCATCCCAGTCGCACGAGCTTCCGCCCCCGTCGTCGAAGCCGGGATCGTCCACATCGATGCCAAGATCCTGATCCGTGTCCGTTGTCGTTGTCGCCATCGTCATGATGAACCTCCTGATTGAATGACGTCCCGTGATTGTGACGTCCTGATTGCTGAATGCGAGCGATGGGATCGGGTTCTCGCTCCCGCTAGGGGAGTCGCAAGCCCAGCGCGCCTCCGAAGGCTGCGGCGCCGTCGCCCCGCTCCCTTGGACGACGCGAGAGATGCGGCCGCCTTCCGAGGCGACCGGCCGACGGGACTCAACCCGCAACCGCCCGGACTGGCGCTGGCTCTAGCAAATCTCCGATTCCGTCGCGGCCGACCAGACCGACGAGGGATCCAGCCCCTCCTTGGCGATCCGATCCAGCAGGGATTCCAGATGAAGAACCTGTCTGCGGGTTCCGGCCTCATCCAACGGCGCCTCGCCGTAGTACTGCGGATACCTGCTCATGCGTCGGCGAAGAGGAACGGCATCCGTGACGCTAATCCTGTTCACGGCTCCGTCGGAGAACGCGGTCCAATAGATCGTGGAGC
The DNA here is from genome assembly GCA_937876495.1 of uncultured Bifidobacterium sp. Classification (GTDB taxonomy): domain Bacteria; phylum Actinomycetota; class Actinomycetes; order Actinomycetales; family Bifidobacteriaceae; genus Bifidobacterium. The sequence goes on along the minus strand of CALEGL010000286.1, from coordinate 614 downwards.
GCGACGTGACGGGAAGCGTGAAGCCTGTCACAGCGTCGCTGATGGCCAGAACCCCCTTGGCCAGCGCCTCCGGAGGGTCGTCCGGCCGCGCCAGGGCATGTATGTCCTCCAGATCGGACGTCCGGAAGACCCTGTACACGTTCGGGTTCTTCCTCCTATCCGAGATCCTCGGATGACGGGGGTAATCAAGATCCAGATCGACGGACAGGGCGGGCTTGATGATCTCTTCTCTTTCCAGCTGACGCGCGTTCCGCGGCGTCCACCTGTGGGATAAGTACTGCACTGACGCATCGGGCATCGTGTCGACGACGAACGCGAAGGTCTTCCTGTCCTCGAAGCCGGGAACGACGCATTCGGGACGCGTGAAATCCAGGAAGCTTCTCGCGGTCAGATCCAGGGACCTGAGCGGAAGCGAGTCCAGCCACTCCTGCAGATCGCCGACGGTCGTCGATGGCGTCATCCAGAACCCCGCGCCCCCTTACCACGTGGTATCACCCACCGCCCCCACGACCTCCCTCGCATCGACTGCGATGGTCGCCTCCTCCGCCGCCCTCTCCACACCCGCCGCCGCCCCCCCCTCCCCCTCTGCCGCCTCCCTGCCCGCCACCCTGGAC
>CALEGL010000285.1 GCA_937876495.1 uncultured Bifidobacterium sp. | reverse complement strand
CGTGACGAAGGACACCACCGAGGCGCGGACCGCCGACCCCAGACGGATGCCGAGCTCGCCGTTGGCTGCGGTCTGCATGGCGCTCAGGGTCCCCAGCAGCACCCCGACGACACGCCAGAGGACGAGCCCCACCGACCTGCCGGCGGACATGCCGGCCGATCCGCCGGCCGAAGCGCGCGACGGCCTGCCGACCCGTGCCCCCGAGACGACCGCCACGACCATTCCCGCTGCGGCGAGCAGGGTGCCGGCGACGAGCCTCCATGTCAGCGCACGTGCCGGCAGGCCGAACAGGCCGAGCACGTCGATGACGTCGCCCATGAGAATCTGCCCGAGGATCGGCAGGATGACCGTCCCCACCCCTCCCAGATGCGGGAAGAGGACGATGTTGCCAGTGAGGAAGAAGACGCCCAGGACGCCTCCGATCCACACCCACCATGGCAGGGAGGAGGGAAGGCCTCCGGACGGGACGAACCCCTCCCTCGTCAGCAGCAGAACGGCCACGAGGGCGAAGGTCCCGACGGCGAAGGACACGAGCGAGGACCGCAGGGGCGATCCCAGGGCCATGCGAAGCCGGGAGTTGATGGCCGTCTGCATGGGAAGACCTGCGCCGATGACGATGGCGACGAGAACGGGCAGCATGGGACCTCGGTTCGAATCGATGCTGACGCTGGGTCAGAATGCGGCGGCCCTCGGCGGGGTCATTCTATCGACGCGGGACCCGGTCTTCGTCCTGCGCGACGGCCCTTACGCTGAAGGCGTGCGCAGGCGGATGCAACGCCGACGTCACGCGGGCATCGTCACATCGTCACGGGACGCCATCAGACGGCGTTCGGTATACGCGTGTCGACGCTGACCCGGGGGGTGACGCGATGCCCCATGGCGGCGTACATGACGCCCAGGGGGCCGTCGATGAAGGCCAGCTCCGTCGCCTCCCTGTCCCTGGGGAAACGCACGGCGAAGAAGCCCTCCCGCGTGGGGCGGACGGGGACCGTGACCCTCACGCCGGCGTCGCCGTCGTCGGGATCGGGCTCGAACACCCCTGTCAGCCCGCTCTTGCCTCCGGGAATCATCCGGAATTCGGTTTCGAAGCGGCTGTATGTCCCGGCGACCCTGCGGGCCTCCTCGGTGTCCACCGGCTCGTCGCTGACGTGAAGGCCGACGGGGGCCCCGATGCCGACGTCCTTCGCCAGGGAGGAGACGAGGTCCGCGGCCATTTCGGACCCGGCCTGCGAATTGGCGAGGACGGCCATGATGACGCGTCTGCTCGGGAAGACGACGATCTTCGCCCTCTGCCCCTCGGTGGCGCCGCCATGCCCATACGCCGGCTCATCGCCCCAGTTGGGAAGCTGCCATCCCAGACCCCAGCCGACGTTCTCGACGCCCTGGTCGCGAAGGCTGACGGTTTCGGTCGTCATGGCCCGGCACGCCTCCTCGGACAGCAGCCTGACGCCGTTCGGGGCGACCCCGCCGGCAAGGAACAGGGAGGCGAAGGCCAGAAGATCCCCCACGGAGGCCGACACCGAGCCGCAGGGCCCGGAGCAGCGCGGAAGCTGCCAGACGGGGGACGGCTTCACCGGAGCCGGGAACACCGGTCGGTCGGCGGGAATGGCGCGGACATGGCCGAGGGCGGACGAGAAGCGGATGACGTCCTCCGGAAGCGTCCATGTACGTCGCAGCCCCGCCGGACGGACGATGCGTTCCTGCAGGGCCTGGTCCCAGGTCATACCGCGCAGTCTCTCGACGATGCGCCCCAGCACCACGAAGGCCCCGTTCGAGTAGCTCAGCGGACCCCCCAGCGGCGTGCGGGCAGGGAATCCTCCGATGTAACGCACGTAGCGTTCGACGCAGTCGTCCCCACGGCCCAGGTCGGGGAAGGCGTCGCCCTCGATGCCGCTCGTGTGGTTCATCAGTTGGCGGACGGTGCATCCGGCGGTGTTCTCCGGCGAGTCGCGGATGGAGAACTCGGGAAGAAGGTCATGGACCTTCGCGTCCAGCGACAGACGCCCCTCGTCGACCAGCTGCATGGCGAGCACCGTCGTCCAGATCTTGCTGATCGACCCGATCTGGAACAAGGTGTCATCTCGGACCGGATATCCGATGGACATGTTCGTCACGCCAGCACATACCTCGTCGTAGCGCAGTCGACCCGCCGAATCGGGCGCCACGACCCCGAGCTGCGCGCCCGGCACGCCGTAGCCGTCGATGGCCGACGACAGCCGGTTCCCCAGCTCGTCATGCCCGACGAGGACGTCGTCCCCTCGTTCGAGATGACCCTGTTCCTCCACCATCGTCATTCGTCTTCTCCTTGTCGCTTCCAAAGCCTGTCATGCCCATGCCCAATCGGGTCTGGCCACCCGATGCGCCTCGTCACCGCACCCAGGTATTCCGTACGCATCGGTCTCCGAGATGGCACGGGGCGCGCACTGGCGTCCTCCCGCATCCCCATCCGCATCCGCGTCATCTCACGCCCACTCCAGAAGCGCCCGGAGGATTCGATGGGCGAATTCCAGCGACGCCACGGGGACGCGCTCGTCGACGCCATGCGCCCCTACGGCCTCCTGACCCTGCGGACCGCGGCAGGATGGCGCGAAACCGTAGCCGAGTATGCCCAAATCGGCGAAGGCCTTGGCGTCGGTCCCTCCTCCGGTGCAGAACGGGAGCACGACGGCCTGCGGGACCTCGCGCCCGAGAATGGACCGCATCGCCTCGTAGAAGGGGCCTGACGACGGGGATTCACGCGCCTCCTCATGGGCGATGAACTCACGCTCGACGCCTTCCGGAAGCAGAGAGTCCACCGCCGAGAGCACGGACTCCTCATCCCCGGGCAGGGTCCGCACGTCCACGCCTGCCCCCGCCTCCTCCGGGATGACGTTGACCTTGTAACCGGCCTTGAGCATCGTCGGAACCGTCGAGGGGCGGAAGGCCCGTCGGACGACGGGCGCGAGAGGTCCGAGCCTGCGGAGCAGCTCCCCCAGTCCCCCCCGCTCTCCGAAATCAATCCCGTCGAGGACGTCCGCGCCGCGCAGACGCGACACGACGTCAAGGCACTCCCTCATCGACGAGGTCAACTCGACTGGCCATTCATGGTGTCCGAGCCGCGAGACGGCATCCGCCAGACGGACGACCGCATTGTCCCCGCGAGGTTCGGAGGCATGCCCCGAGACGCCGGAGGAGACGAGCCGCAGATGGCATGTGCCTCGCTCGGCGACCGCGACGGGGAGGACGTTCACCGCATTCCCGTTTGCGTCCGTCCATGGAGTGAGCATGCCGCCGGACTCCCCGAGGGCGTA
>CALEGL010000284.1 GCA_937876495.1 uncultured Bifidobacterium sp. | reverse complement strand
TCGATGGCGTCGGCCTTGCTGGTGAACGTCCAGTCGAGCTGGCTGTTGGCGCGCAGGTCGTCGACCACCTGGTCGCCCATGGTGATGCGCACGGGGATGAGGTCGCTTCTGTATCCCTCGTCCGTGTTGGCCACGGCGAACTTGAGGTTGCCGGTGTTGGAGAACGGGTCCCAGCTCGCCGCGACGTTGAACCAGGTGAACAGGCCCGGGATGACCACGAGGCCGATGACGATGATGACGGAGACGATGTTGCCGGTGATGCGGCGCATGTCGTCCGCGAAGATCCTTCCGACCATTCTCATCGGGCGCCTCCTTCCCGAGTGCCGGGCTCGTCGTCATGGGGCTCGCCGTCGTCGGAGCCGCCGTCGTCGGGATGCGACGGATTCGTCGGGACGGCGGGGGCGGGTTCCGACGTTCCGTCGCCGGTCGTGTCCTGGGGCGCCGCCTCCGCTTGGCGTGAGGCCTTGCGCGACGCGGTCAGTCGCATCCACCGGCGTGCGCCTCCCGATTCGGAGATGGCGTTCCGGATGGCCTCGTCGCTGAGTGTTCCCAGGCGCACCTGCCGGTCGAGGCTGTCCTTCATGAGTTCGATGGCCATGAGGAAGCCGATGATGAGCAGGATCCAGACGAACCACACCGCCAGGGAGAGCAGCTTGGTGCCCGTCGTCAGGGAGAACACGACGGCTAGGACGGCCGGGACGAGGATTCCGGCGACCAGGGCCCCGCGTTTGAGCCTCGGGTAGCGTCCGGCGAAGACGGCGGCCCGCTCCTCGATGGCCTCGCGGTACTCCGCCCTGTCGGACAGCGCCTCGATGGCATGCGAAAGCCGGTACTCGCCGCCCGGCAGCTGGACCGGCTCGCCGATGATCATGTCGCCTTCGCGGATCTCCCGGGCGAAGAGCCTGTTCACGCCCGCCAGCCGCGGCCGGACGACCAGGCCGAGCAGGAAGGCAAGGACGGCGAACACGAGCAGCTTCATGATGTCCTCCAGCCAGTGCAGTCCGTAGAAGCCGCCGATCGTCTCCCTGAGGGCGGAGATCGAGTAGGTGAAGGGGAAGAACGGGTAGAGGACGCGGAAGAACCTCGGCATCATCTCGATGGGGTAGATGCCGGAGGCCCCGGGGATCTGCAGCATGATGAGGGCGACGCACAGCCCCTTGCCCACGTGCATGAAGGAGGTGGACAGCGCGTACGTGATGCTCAGATACACCAGCGAGGTGATGACGCCGGTGAGGATGAACATGCCGGGGCTGGCCGTCTGCACGCCGAT
>CALEGL010000283.1 GCA_937876495.1 uncultured Bifidobacterium sp. | reverse complement strand
GGGCCGGTGGACCAGGGCGGTCTGGCCGTCACCGGTCGGGTCTGAGCCGGTTCGGATCCGGTGTCCGGCCGGCGCCGGGCGGATGGCCGATCATTCGGGTCCGGCGGATCGCAGGCCGCAGGCCGCGGGATACCATGGACCGCATGACGTGGGCGCGGCGCTGTGTCCACGCGGGCGGCATTCTCCTCTCCGGGTTCCATGGCCGGGCCGCCGGGGTCGCCGGCGCACGGCCAGTCGCCGGGAGACATCACAGGAATGGGGCTTCGGCCCCGGAAGGAAGCAGTGCGATATGGGTTGCACCACCATTCTCGTCGGGCGCAAGGCCAGCTATGACGGATCGACGATCATCGCGAGGAACGAGGACTCGGCGAACGGGGAGTTCAATCCCAAGCGCTTCGTCGTGATCCGTCCGCAGGACCAGCCTCGGCGCTACCACAGCATGATCTCCGGGCTGACCATCGACCTGCCCGATGACCCTCTGCAGTACACGGCCGCCCCCAACGCCGACCCCTCCGAAGGCGTCTGGGGCGAGGCCGGGGTCAACGAGGCGAATGTCGCCATGAGCGCGACCGAGACCTTGACCACCAACGAGCGCGTGCTCGGCGCAGACCCCCTGGTGGAGCGCGTGCCGGCGCACGGCGTGGAGGGCGAGGACGGATACGAGCCCGGCGTGCCCGGCGGCATCGGCGAGGAGGACTTCCTCACCATCGTCCTTCCCTACGTGCGCACCGCGCGCGAGGGCGTGCGGCGACTGGGGTCCCTGCTCGAGCGCTACGGCACCTACGAGATGAACGGCGTGGCCTTCAGCGACGTCCATGAGATCTGGTGGATGGAGACCGTGGGCGGCCATCACTGGATCGCCCGGCGCGTGCCCGATGAGTCCTACGTCACCATGCCCAACCAGCTGGGCATCGACGAGTTCGACCTCGACGACGCGCTCGGCGAGCAGGAGCAGCATATGTGCTCCGCGGACCTCGCCGGTTTCATCGCCGACCACCATCTCGACCTCGCCGTCGAATCCACCACCCCCTTCGATCCGCGTGACGCCTTCGGATCGCATTCCGACTCCGACCACGTGTACAACACGCCCCGGGCCTGGTTCATGCAGCGCTTCCTCAACCCCTATGACGAGATGTGGGACGGCGAGGAGGCCGACCATCGCCCGTCCAGCGACGACATCCCGTGGGCGCGTCAGCCCGAGCGCAAGATCACCATCGAGGACGTCAAGTACGTGCTGAGCTCCCACTACCAGGGCACGCCCTACGACCCCTACGGCCGTCTCGGCACCGACGCGACCAGACGCATGCTGCGGCCCATCGGCATCAACCGGCAGAGCGAGCTCGCCGTCATCCAGATCCGCCCGTATCGTCCTCAGTCCTGCAGGACCGTGCAGTGGATGGCTTTCGGATCGAATCCGTTCAACGCTCTCGTCGCGTTCTACGCGAACGTCGACTCCACGCCGGAGTATCTGGCGGCCACCACCACGCGCGTGACCACCGAAAGCCTGTACTGGGAGAACCGGGTCATCGCGGCGCTGTGCGACGCGCATTTCGCCGACACCGCCAACGCCGTGGAACGCTATCAGGAGCTGATGGGCGGGCTCAGCCACCGTCTTCTCGCGGCCACCGACGACCAGGTCGCGCGTCTGGGAGGCACCGAGGAATACGAGGCGGCCGATCGCGCGCGGAAGGACGACGAGGACGAGGACGTCGATCCGCTCGCCCCCGAGGATGTCGTCGCCGCCACCAGGGACGCCGGGGTGCGCGAGGTGCTCCGCTCAGCCAATCAGACGATGGCCGACCAGCTGCGCGAGAACACCGACGCCCTGCTCAACGACGTGCTCTACACGGTCAGCATGGACATGCGAAACGGCTTCAACCGCTCCGACCGTTAGACGACGCGTCCGGGTCGTTCCGTCCTCGGCGGCATATCCGGATTGCGCCGTTACCGGCGGCATGGGGGCATCCGTGCGCACCCTGTGACGTTCGTGGGCTCCGGCCGGCGTCCGTGGACGACCTGGGCGGCCATGCCCCCGCCTAGTATGGGACTGTTCGGCGGCCGCGGCCAGGCCCGGTCCGGGTGCGGCCGGCAGGCACGTCACCCATGAAGGCAAGGAGACCATGACTCTTATCGACCGGTTCACCGCTGACTACGGCAAGGTCCGCAAGATCGACGCTTTCGGCTATCTCGATTACCTCCGGACCAATCCGGACGCCCCGCGCAAGCACGGCAAGGTGGTGCTGGTCACCGCCGACACCCCGCTCAAGGCCTCCCGCGGCGAGGGGAAGACCACCACCACCATTGCCCTCATCGACGCGCTGCGCGCGCGCGGCATCGACGCCGCCGCGGTGCTGCGCCAGCCGAGCATGGGCATCACGGCCGCCGGGTCCAAGGGCGGAGCCTCGGGCGGCGGCGTGGCTTCGCTCACCCATCCGGAGCTCGTCGACTGGGGTCTGTGCGGGGAGATGGCCGCCATCTCCGCGGCGCAGAACCTGCTGGTCTCCTTCGCCGAGAAGGGCATCGACGAGGGGCTGCTAGACACGGTGCTCGTGCCCCGCGTCTGCGAGGTCCCGTCGCGCTCGCTGCGTCAGATCGCCGTCGACCGCGGCAAGGGGAACATCCCCGAACGCGTCGTGCTCACGCCCACCTGCGAGCTCATGCAGATCGTCATCCTGTCGAGGTCCATGGAGGAGATCGGCCGTCGGGTGGCAGCGATGATCGCCGGGACGAAGAACGGCAGGCCCGTCGCCTTCGGCGAGTTCATCGATCTGTGGCGCGTCACCAACATCCTCACCGACGCGGTCAAGCCCGCTCTGACCGAGACGAAGGGCGGCTCGCCCGTGTACGTGCACGGCGGTCCCTTCGCCAACGTGTCCATTGGCATCCCCTCGCTCGTCTCCGTGGAGACCGCCTGCGCCCTGCATGACGTGGTCGTCGTCGAGGCCGGCTACGGCACCGACGCCGGAGCCCAGAAGTGGCTGGACATCGCCTGCCGCGAATACGGCGCCCAGTGGCCGTCGGCCGCCGTGGTCGTCACCCGCGCCACCACCTGGCGCGACGACCCCACCCTGCGCTGGCGCTATCCCTTCCACGTCAACAGGCTCGAGGGCCTGGACATCCCCACCTTCCCCCTCATCAACCTGTGGAGCGGCGAGGACGACGAGGTCGACTCGCTGAAGGCCACGGCCCGCGAGCTCGGCTTCCGCGAGCCGGTCGTCGGCAATCTGTTCCGCGACGGCGGCGAGGCGCTGGTCCCGCAGCTGGACGCCTTCGTCGAGGTGCTGACGGCTTCGAAGGGGGCCGACCATCATCCGGAGAGCCACAAGGGCATGCCGCTGCTTGACGACGTGCGCTGGGTGGCGCGCAGCGCCTATGGGGTCCCGGCCGAACGGGTCGTGCCGCGCGAGGGCTTCGCCCAGTCGCTGCAGTCGGCCTCCGACCTGGCGGCCGCCGCCGGACTGGATATCAACGACCTCGCGCTGGTGGCGGTCAAGTCCCCGGCGACGATGACGGACGACGACCACGCTCCGGAGGACAGGCGCTCCGTGACCCTCAAGAAGGTGGAGATCCACGCCGGCGCCGGCCTCGTGCACGTCAACCTCACGACGTCCCTGACCACGCCGATGCCGAAGATCGTCTGACCGTCGGTCGGATTGTCCGACGCCCGGCCCGGTCATCGGGGTTTCCGACGTCGGAGGCCGTGGATGATCGGTCGGGTCGTGGACGGATTCCATGGGTCGTCGCTTGAAGCCATTCCCGTCCTACGTATGCGGAACCGTCCGCCGGACCCCATCGTCCGGCGGACGGTTCCGCATCGTCTCGCGTCCTAGAAGCTAGAAGTTCGAGCCGTTCCATCCCCAGTCGGTGGTGGCCGTGTAGCGGATGTACGTGCGGTTCTTCGGAATCGACAGCTGCTCCGACAGAGCGTCCATGATGGCCTCCGTGAGCTTCTCCCACGAGCTCGACGGCACGGACCGGCCGAAGACGTTGACCTCCACGTAGGCGGCGGGTTCGTCGTCGCTGCCGGCGAAGTAGATGGGCATGTCGTCCTCGAAGGGGCACATCAGCCAGCCTTCGGACTTGCCGGGCACGGCGGTGATGGCCTTTCCGTAGGCCTTCTTCAGAGCCTCGCGCTGCTCGGGGGTGGTGTGCACGGAGACATGGGTGTGGATGACGGGCATGTGCTCTCCTTAGGATTCGTCGGGCCGCATTCGCGGCCTGAATCCATCGTAGGTGTCCATCCGCCCCATGCGCGGATTCGGGAAGGATTCGGCGGGCTTTCGGACGACTGTCAGCGTCGCCGTGTTCAATGGTCGCCCGTGAGAACACTGATTGCGCAGCTCATGAAGTTCGGCGTCGTCGGGCTCGTCGCCTTCGTCATCGACATGGGCATCCTCAACCTCCTCGTGGGCGTCTTCCATATGCACAACGTCCTGGCGGGGTCGATCTCCTTCCTCGTCTCGCTGGCGTTCAACTACGTGGCGAGCATGCGGTTCGTCTTCACCCATCGCGACGACATGGCGCGATGGATGGAGATGCTCATCTTCTTCCTCTCGGCGGCCGTCGGGCTGTTCATCAACGACGCCATCATCTGGATCAGCACCTACGGCATGAACCACGACGCCATGGTCACCCAGCACGCGCAGTACTGGATCCGCACCAACATCGGCAAGCTCGTCGCCGCCGTGGTGGTGGCCGTGTGGAACTTCGTCATCCGCAAATGGCTGCTCGACGACACCCGCACGAACGCCATGAACAGGCTGCGCTCCTCCGACCGGCGTCTCACCCCCGAGGAGCTGGAGGCGCGATGGGATCGCAGCTTCGCCCATCGCCTGGGCGCATGGTCGCTGGCGCATACGCCCAAGGGCTGGCCGCGGTAGAGGCGATTCCCGGGGATGGGGAATCCAATGGCGAGCCGCCATGCGTGCCCGTGATGTCCGCGAATGGGGCTGGCCCGGGCGGGGGTGTCTTCCTTCGTCAGTTCCGACCCGTATTCGGCGGTCTGGCCGGGTCCCGGGCGAGGGTGGTTCGTTCATTGGGCAGGCTGCCGTCGGAACCATGACGATTCCGATATGAGAACCGCGGAATTCCAAGGTTTGGGGATGCGGTACCCGTCCGAGCCTGCCCAGGACGCGCGCGACATGCCCACGATGCGTTGTGAATGCCCAGGAAACCGGATTCAGACGCTGACCTCGGTCAGCACCGGATTCTCGGTGCCCTGGCGTATCTGTCTGAAGCCCATGAAGGCGATGGCCAGGGAACCGAGGGCGAGCGCGGTGACGGTGAGGAAACCGCCGTACGACCCCGTGCGGTCGATGACCACGCCGGCCAGCGCGGACCCCGCCGACCCGCCGATGGAGTTCATGGCCCCCATCCAGGCGACGCCTTCGGTGAAGCGGCTGGGCGGGACGAGATGCAGCATGAGCTGGTTGCCGTTGATCCAGGTCGGCGCCTGGCAGACGCCGATGACGAGATAGATGACCATGATCGTCCACAGGTTGTGGGCGAACATGAAGCTGCCGAGTCCGATGTTCACCACCGCCAGACAGACGTAGAAGCGCTTCCACAGAGGGGACGCCCAGTTCCGCGCCCCGTACACGATGGCCCCCGTCAGCGAGCTCAGGGAGAAGCAGGCGAAGACGAAGCCCGTGTACTGCCGCAGATGCTGCTCGGTCGCGAAGGCGATGATGGAGATCCCCGCGGCGGACTGGAAGGCGCCGAGACCGAACCAGGTGGCGCATACGGCCACGAGTCCGGGCCCCCAGATGGATCCCGTCGCCAGGCTTCCGGAGTGCCCGGCGCCCGCAGGGCGCAGTCCGGCGGCCCGTTCCGCCTCACGCCGGCGGTATTCGGCGCGCGTCAGCCCCGCCGTCCGGGCGAGGTCCGTCTGCGAAGGCGGCTCGGTGGTGGTCTCCGTGAGGAACATCAGGGCCCCGATGACCACGCACAGACCCGTCACGGAGAACGCCAGAAGTCCGGATATCACCGCCAGGATGGAGGACAGGGGATTGCCGACCACCCACATGCATTCGTCGAGCACCCCTGACAGCGATAGGGCGCGGTCCGTGCGGATGCGGTCGCCATGGAGCAGATGCGTCCACCGGGTTCGGCTCATGCCGCCCCACGGGGGGATGGCGGCGAGGAGGGGAGTCAGGCAGAAGAGGATCCATTCCGGCGCTCGCGCGGTGATGCAGGAGATCAGAGCCGTGGAGGCGACGATCCACACGAGGATTGTGGGGATGGAGACTCGGCGCTGTCCGAAGCGGTCGACGAGGCCGCCGAGAAGGGGCTCCGTTATGGCGAGGGCGATGGCCTGCACGGCGGTGAGGGCCCCGGCTAGGGTGTAGTTGCCGTAGTAGTGCTGCACCGAGATGGTGATGGTCATGCCCACCATAGGGAAGGGCATGCAGGCCAGCACCGACCCCACCGCGAAGCGGGCGGTATGGGGCATGCGCAGCAGCTCGGCGTATCCGCCGAAGATGCGGCCCCCCATCTGCCTGACGGCGAGGGTCAGATCGTTCGCCATGGTCGTTCCTTTCCGGTCTGCCTCGGGCGGCGCGCGCCACGAGCCTGTTCCGGGCGGTGCGTCCTTTTCAGGCCTGTGGAACAGCCGCCACTCTATCCGGGGGCATATGCCGACACGCGGTAGATTATGGGGGGATACGCCGTCGAGGGAAGGGACATCATGCCGGCAACCACCATTCATTTCGTGCGGCACGGGGAGGTCTTCAACCCCGGTCATGTCCTGTACGAGAGGCTCCCCGGATTCCATCTGTCGGACAGGGGTAGGCGCATGGCCGAGGCCACCGCCCGCTATCTGGCCTCCAACCCGCAGACCACCATGGCGTCGGCCGTGTACTGCTCCCCTCTGGACAGGACGAGGGAGACGGCCCAGGCCATCGTCGAGGCACTGAACGAGGCGCGTGCGCGTCGCGGCCAGGAGCCGCTTGAGGCCGTGTCCGACGAGCGGATCGTCGAGGCGGGCAACGAGTTCCGCGGCCGCAGGATCGGCCATGGCGACGGCGCGCTGTGGCGTCCGGAGAACCTGCGTCTGGTGCGCAACCTGTGGATCCCCAGCTGGGGGGAGAGCTACCGGCATATCGCCTCACGGATGGCGGCCTTCGCCCGTGAGACGATATGGCGCCATCCTGACGAGCAGGTCGTCGCCGTCAGCCACGAATCGCCCATCTGGTCCTTCCGGCATCTGCTGGAGACGGGCCGGCCCGAGCACAACATGCTGCTGCGCCATGTGGCCCTCGCCTCGGTGACATCCGTGACATTCGACGGCGATACCGGACGGGTCATGTCCATCACCTATGCGGATCCCGCGGCGGACGTAAGCTGAATGGCATCGAACGCCGGGCACGTGGATGTCGGGGAATGTGATTGCCAGGGAACGGCGGGTCGGCTGCGGACGACGACGTCCGGCCGTCCCCGCGTCATGGAGGCGAGGGGGACGACGTGACCGTTCGGGCGCTCATGATGATACGGGATGCGGCCGATGCCGCGGAAGGCGGAAGGAGTCGTGATGGGTGACGCGATAGACGACATGGCCATCGCCTCGGCGGCGATGCTGCCGGAGATCAGGGACGCGGCCGAAACCGGCGCCGGGCTGGTGTCCCTGTGGCCGCTGACGGACGCCGACCGTCTCGCCAACGACGCGAAGTACGCCGAGAACCTCCGCATGCGCATCACCCGCGTGCTGGCGGGAATCATGACGGGCGAGGAGATCACCGTGGCCGACGCCGAATACGTCGTGGACGGCGCCGTCATGCTGCCAGGCCGGCCGGAGAGAGTGGTGCGTGCGCTTCTCGCCGCGAACGACGCCTATGACGCCATGTCGGACTATGGCGGGACGGGGGATGTCGCCGCGGTGATGCGCGGGGCGGGAATGCTTGGCGTCGACTGGGGCGACGGCCTCGTCCGCGCGGTGTCCGCGATGCTGGACGTCGCCGAGACCACCCTGCGAGGCCCGCAGGTCGCCCTTCCCGAGGCCTCGGACGATGGGGAGACCATCGCCCAGAGACTCGCCGCCGTGGCGGTGGCCTGCGATGCGCTGCTGGGGACGGTCGCCGACGCGTCGGATGACGTCTCCGTCCGCCCGTGTCTTCCCGTCGTGCCCTACGTGAACGGGCTGTGCGAGCGACTGGCGATTCCGGGGCTGTTCATCGATGCCGAGGGACTGATGGCCTTAGTCAAGGCCCATGCCGATCCCGGCGAGGACGTCCGGTCCTCTGACGCCGTGGCGCGTCTGCTGGCCGCCGATGCGAAGACGGAATGGGCCCGGCATCGCGAGGCCGTGCTGTGGGATCCCGAGGAGGCCAAGCGCCAGGCGCAGGCCGATGACGAGGGCCGACGCCGCCGGGAGCTCGACGACCGGCTCGGAGGGAAGTAATCCGGTCCGACCGCCCCTGAAGGGGTCGTTCCGTGACCGTCGGGTCCCGGAACGCGTTCGGAAACGCGCGTGCAGGCAGGTGGGCCGCTCCGCGACCGTCTAGCGCGTCGTGTCGTCCTCCGACCCGTCGTCGGGGCCGAGCAGGATCCTTTCCGCCAGGGACGTGGCCCCCAGCAGGATGCCGGTGAGCGCGATGGCGACGATGGTGGCCGCGAAGATCGGCGGCGTGCGGAAGGAGTTGAAGGCGGCCTGCAGCCATATTCCCAGACCGTTGACGGCGCCGAGGTATTCCGCCGTGATGGCCGTGCCCACCACGTAGGCTGCGGCGATGCGGATGCCGCCGAAGATCTGCCGCGCCGCCACTCGCAGACGCACATGCCACAGCGTCCAGGCGCGCGTCGCCCCGCAGGTGAGCGCCACGTCCTCGTAGAACCCGGGCACGGCGGCAAGCCCGCGACAGGTCTGCACGGCGACGGGGAAGGCACCGAGAACCGCCACCAGCACCACCTTGCCGAAGGGATCGAACCCGAACCAGATCATGAACAGCGGGGCGATGGCGATGAGAGGGATCGTCTGCGCGGCCACGAGCAGGGGATAGAGGGTGCGTCGCATCAGCGACGAGACGTACAGCCCGATGCCGACGAGCACCCCGCCGGCGATGGCGATGAGGAAGCCAGCTCCCGACTCCGCGGCCGTCACGCGGGTGGCGGCCATGAGCTGCGGCCAGGTCGACGCCATCGAGCGCACGATCTGCGTGGGGGAGGCCAGAGTCCGCTCCGGGATGCGGCCCAGGTCCACCGCCGCCTGCCAGACGACGAGCAGCACGGAAAGTCCTGCAACCGCGGGAAGCGCCGTGGCCAGGCGGCGCCCCACGCGATGTCCCGGGCGGCGTCCCCGCCCGTCGGCGCTAGGAGATGTAGTCATCGGTGGACAGCTTCGACGCCTGGGGTGCGGAGGAGACGGACCTCCCGTCGGAGTCCGTGTAGGTGCCGGCCTTGAACTGGAAGTCGAGGTAGTCCTGGGCCTCGTCGAGGTCCGTGGTGCCGGTGACCGTCGTGGCGTCATCGGTCGTCCAGTATCGTCCGGAGACGATCTCCTCCATGGACCGGCGGGCGAGACGCCTCGGGATCTGGGCGGTCGAGGCCTCGGAGACGAGGATGTCGGCGGCCTTGTCGGGGTGGCTCAGCGCGTAGTCGTAGCCCTTCATGGCCGCACGGATGAAGCGCTTCAGCGCCGACCTGTGCGCCGTGGACTTCAGCCAGGAGGCCTTCACCGCGTATCCCAGCTGGTCGGGGTTGCCCGGCACCCCCCAGTCGGAGGCGACGAAGCAGTGGAGCTTCGGTCCGTCGAGCTCGCTCTGCACGCCCTCCCAGGTGACGTAGAAGCCGCCGAAGTCCCCCTTGCCGCTGGTGAGCGTCCGGAAGGTGCTGGTTCCGGCCGTGGCCGTGGAGAACTTCCCCGTCCCCCCGGCGTCGCGGATCATCTGGGCGACGACGGCGCTCTGCTCGGCCGAGCCGAAGCTCACGAAGGTCTTGCCGGACAGGTCCTTCGGGGTGACGATGTCCGTTCGGGAGGCCAGGGCGCACCAGCGGGCCACGGGCTTCTGCGTGAGGTCGAAGACGAACTTCAGGTCCGCCCCCTGCGAGTCGAAGGCTGCGACGTTGCTCAGCGTGGTGAAGCCGACGTCGGCGACGCCGTTCTCCACGCTGGTCTCGGCGCCGGCCTGCGCGGTCGGCAGGATCGTGACGTCCACTCCCGCGTCCCTGAAGTAGCCGAGTTTTTCGGCCACGTACAGGCCGATGTGGTTCGTGTTTGGCGTCCAGTCGAGCATGAAGCTCACGGCCGAGGACGACGATGAGCTCGATGTCGTTCCGCATGCGGCCAGGGACAGCATCGCCGCGGCCGCCGTCGCAATCGCCGTGATCCTGGCGAGCGACCTTCCGATGCCGCTGCGTTGATGAATCCTCGTCCCGCTCATCCCATCACCTTGCCTTCCGCGCCTGTGCGCGATGACGGTCCGGCGTGGGGGCGCGGGAAGGTGAGGAGCCCGCGCGTCACGTCGGACCCGGCCCCCGAGGGGCCATCCGAATCGTGTGCCTGGCACGGCTGCTGCCACCAGTCGCGCGAACGGCCTCCAGTATAGGACGGGGCGTGTTCCGGCCGGCTCGAGGAGGGTTCCGGCCGTGGCGGCCTCCTGTGGAGGGCAGGGCGTCCGCGAGGTCGTGTCCGGGGAACTCCTCAGGACGCGGGTTCCTTCCCAATCCGCTGAGGGCCGCCGGTCCCCGCGGCGCGGCACAATGGGTCGCATGACCGAAACCACCGTCGAATCCTCCGCGTCTGCCGCCGACGGACGCAGCGACGTCCCCCAGCTCCCCGACCACGTGCGCGTCCGCTTCTGCCCCTCGCCGACCGGCACCCCCCATGTCGGCATGGTGCGCACCGCCCTGTTCAACTGGGCCGAGGCGCGTCACACGCACGGGACCTTCGTCTTCCGCATCGAGGACACCGACGCCCAGCGCGACACCGAGGAGAGCTACAGGCAGATTCTCGACGCGCTGCACTGGCTGCATATCGACTGGGACGAGGGCATCGAGGTCGGCGGCCCCGACGGACCCTACCGTCAGTCCGAACGCGGCGACGTCTACCGCGACGTGGCGAAGCGGCTGCTCGACGCCGGCTACGCCTACGAGTCCTACTCCACGCCCGAGGAAATCGAGGAGCGCAACGTCGCCGCCGGTCGTCCGAAGGAGTTCGGCTACGACGGCTACGACCGCGACCTCACCGACGAGCAGCGCGCGGCCTTCCGCGCCGAGGGCCGCCGGCCCGCGCTGCGCATCCGCATGCCCGACGAGGACATCGCCTTCGACGACCTCATCCGCGGGCGCATCGAGTTCAAGGCCGGGTCGGTGCCCGACTACGTTATCGTCCGTCCCAACGGCGACCCTCTGTACACGCTCACCAACCCCGTCGACGACGCGATGATGCGCATCAACGTCGTCCTGCGCGGCGAGGACCTTCTGAGCTCCACGCCGCGGCAGATCGTGCTGTATCGCTATCTCATGAAGCTCGGCATCGCGAAGGAGATGCCGCTGTTCGGCCATATGCCGTATGTCATGGGCAAGGGGAAGAAGAAGCTGTCCAAGCGCGACCCCGAATCCAGCCTGTTCCTCCATCGCGAGAACGGGTTCATCCGCGAGGGGCTGCTCAACTACCTGGCCCTGCTCGGCTGGTCCATCGGCCCCGACCGCGACGTGTTCTCCATGGACGAGATGGTCGAGCATTTCGACATCCGCGACGTCAAGGCCAACCCGGCGCATTTCGACATCGACAAGGCCATCGCCATCAACGCCGAGCACATCCGTCTGCTCGATCCCCAGGACTTCCTCGAGCGCTCCGTGCCCTACCTGCATCGCGACGGAGTGGTCTCCGCGGACTCCTGGGAGGCTCTGTCGCCTCGCGAGAAGGGCGTGCTCACCGCCGCCGCGCCGCTTGTACAGCCGCGCGTGCGGCTGCTCGGCGAGGTCGCCGGAATGGTGGGGAGGCTGCTCAGCGAGGACCGCTACATCGAGCCGGACGCCGACGCGCGCCAGCAGCGCACGGGCTCCCCGGCGGCCGTTCCCGACCGCGCCATCGCGGGCCTGCCAGGCGTCGCG
>CALEGL010000282.1 GCA_937876495.1 uncultured Bifidobacterium sp. | reverse complement strand
GTGCGGGGAGGAGGGCGCGGGCGGGCCCGCCGCCCCGGTGGCGGCGGGCGCGCCCGCCGCTCCGGCCGCCGCCGCCGAGGAGGAGGAGAAGACCGAGTGCGACGTCATCCTCTCCTCCATCGGTGACAAGAAGATCCAGGTCATCAAGGCCGTCAAGGCGATCACCTCGCTGGGTCTCGGCGATGCCAAGAAGCTCGTCGACGGCGCTCCGAAGGCCGTCCTCGAGAAGGCCAAGAAGGAGGACGCCGACAAGGCGAAGGCGCAGCTCGAGGAGGCCGGCGCCACCGTCGAGCTCAAGTAGGGCTTTCGGCGAGCAGAGGTTCCTTGCGTTCCCCCGTCCGGTCCCCGGGCGGGGGAACGTGTATTCGGAGCTGCTGCTCGCCGCGCGTGCCGAATCTGCGCGGATGGTCGTACATCGTCGCCATCGAGGCTGCGAGGCGTCATACTGGATAATGGTGTCGAAGGATCGCATTCTGCAACGACGAAGGGAGGCCGTGCGATGGTCGGCAGACAAGGGGTCGCACAGCAGTGGGTCGTCAGAGCGGACGGAGTCGAATGCGCTCGTGTCCGCCCGGGGAGCAGCGTTGAGATCGGCCGTCGCCCCATTCGTCCGGTCAGCGACGATGGCCACGAGAGGGTCGAAATCGATGACGCAGGACGGTCGATGTCGAAGCGACATGCGCTGATCACCGTCGGGCCGACCTGTTCGGCGGTCGTCCGCGACCTGCATTCCACCAACGGAACCTTCGTGGTGGGATCCGACGGCAGTCTGACGAGGCTTCAGCCTGACGTCGACTTCCTGCTTCCGGCATCCCCCATGCGGCTCCAGTTCGGTGACGTGATGATGGACTTTATCCGTGTCGAGGATCATGGGGATGATACTGCCGGTGCTCCCGTGAAGAATCTGTTCGGGTCCGCCGCATCCACGCCTTCTATCGATGGTCCCGATCTGGCGTCTTTGCCGGTGGACGACATCCTCAACGTCCGGGTGGGGGAGCCCACGGTGGTCTTCCGCACTGCCGGCGCCGATTCGTCCTCCACGACGGTGCGGCCGGAGACATCCATGACGTCGGAGCCGACGTCCGCGGAGCCGGTGACAGCACAGGGCGGCGCCTCGTCGGACCATCATGGCGAGGAGTCAGCTGAAGCTTCGCACGACGATGCAGCCCCTTCCTCCGAAGGGCCGGTTGGTTCCGGGTCGACGAGCACGCAAGACGACGGCTCTGACGCATCGGACGGTTCCGCATCATCCGCCGTGCAGGACGCGTCCTCGTCGGCCGCCGATTCGTCGCCCGTCTCCTCGGTTCCGCTGGTCACCGGCTCCGTGGACGTTCCGGCTGAGCCGCGTGACCTCTTCGCCGACGCCAAGGCCGTGGCTCTTTCGGTCGACGACACGTCCGGCGACGGCTCTGCTGCCGGGGCGTCCGGTCGTTCCTCCGGCGTCGCGGCCGCCGGATCAGCGGAAGCATCCCCAACGCGGGAATCGGCCGGCCGTCCCGCCGATTCATCGCCGGAGATTTCATCATCTTCGGCGCCATCCGTTATCCGAATGCCATCCGCATCCGAGGTCGGGCTTCCTTCGACCGTGCTGTCGGGGACCAATCCCGTCTTCGAGCCGGGCTCCATCTTCTCCCGTGTGAAGAAGGGCGAATTCGATAGAATCCGGCCGTCGGTGAGCGTCGGCGGGTTCACCTCGGATGAAGCCATGACCACCACCGATTACGATGAACAGAGCCGCATGGCGCGGCATGGCGAGCTGCTGCCATTCCTGGCCATGAACCCCTCCCTGTACGATGAACTCTACGACTGGCTGGCGCTTCACCAGGACCCCGACATCGATGCCGCCTTGGAGAGGAATCCGGGGTACCGTGGACACGGTCTGTCCGGAAAGAAGTGAAACGCCGATGAACGACACGCCACGCACCTCGGTGGAGGATTTCCGTCGCTGGAGGGATTCATATCGCGATGGTCTTGGATCGTCACCGCTGGACGACGTCAGCAGGCTTCAGGCCCGACTCGATCTCACGCATGCGCATCCCGCCGGACTGGCACAGCTTTTCGCCTCCGGTCACGCCCCTCTGTCCGCCCTGTTTCGTGATTCGGCGCCGCTTCGTGCCGCCGGATATCGACTCGGGCACGTGCTCGATGACCATATGGCCAGACAGAGGACCGGCGGGGTCTCCGGTCTGTCTCTTGCCGTGGGAATTGCCGTCTGGAAGGACGGGGACGCCGTCCACAGAGCCCCCGTCCTTCTGTATCCAGCGACGGTGAAACGTCGTCCGGATGGTGATGGCACCGACGCCACCATTGCGGTGGCCGGCGCCGCCGGTCTCAACCGGTGTTTCGCGACGTTCATGCGTGCACACCATGTCGATCTGGACGAGGACAAGCTGTTGGATGCGTCGGCCTATGGAGAGAAGGGGCCTCGGACGTCGTCCGTGTTCGAGGCGATCTCCCGGGAGGCTTCACAGGTCTTCCCCGACCTGCGCATCGAGCGTTCCATTACCCTGGGATGCTTCATGGATTCGGGGTCGCTGTTCCTCCAGGATGGCGACCGCATCATCGATTCCCTGTCGCATGGTGCCAGCGGGCGGCCGCCGCTGGACGCCCTCGCGGGTGATCCCGACGCGACGAAGACCCTGCAGGGCGGGCCACTGCCCCAGTACAGTCCCTTCGACGTCGACCCCCATGGCGAATCCGAGATAGCCGACGTTGACAACGCCGTCCGCTATGCGGCCGTGCTGGCATCGTCCGACCGTTCCCTTTTCCTGGATGTCGGGGATGGCGTGGATGCGGCCGCATCCGCCGCGGCCGTCGCTTCACGCTGCGTGGCGGCGGGGAAGACGGTTCTCTACGTCCCCTGCGTTTCGGATCGCAGCCGCAGGTTCCGCCACATCATGGACTCCGCGGGCATGGGTCAGCTGGTGCTTGACCTGGCGGACGATGACGCCGATGGTCTGGTCGATCGCCAGCTCATCGCCGCAGTCGGATTCCATGCGGGTGATTCGTCCGAGCGCTTCGATCGGCTGGCCGACGAGCTCGTCGGCATTCGGTCTCGGCTGACCAGATATCTTGGCGATCTCCATGGAACGGGGAACAGGTGGGGAGTCTCGGCCTATGCGACCATCGAGCATCTGGCGGCCATAGCCGCGCTTCCCGGTCATCCCAGCACGCATGTGCGGCTGTCGCGTTCGTCGGCCGAGGCGCTCGCCGCTCATCTTGATGAATGGTCGGGGAAGCTGCGGCATGCCGGCGAACTTGGCGAATATGTCGTTGGACCCGATGACACCCCGTGGTTCGGAGCCACCCTAACAACCGAATCCGAGGCCGTGACGGCCTACCGTCGCGTGGATGATCTCCTGCGGGTCATCCTGCCGCAGGCCCGGGAGCAGATCGCCGCCGTCGTGCAGTCCTGCGGCTTCCCGGTGC
Source organism: uncultured Bifidobacterium sp. (assembly GCA_937876495.1). GTDB lineage: Bacteria > Actinomycetota > Actinomycetes > Actinomycetales > Bifidobacteriaceae > Bifidobacterium. The sequence goes on along the minus strand of CALEGL010000282.1, from coordinate 1,088 downwards.
CCGTCACCGCCTCGGAATGGGATCGCCAGGTCAAGGTGCTCAAGAACCTCAGGCTCGTGCTCAACGTCTTCCAGCCCCAGGTGTTCGAACGTGACGTGGAGGCGATGATTGAGGCGACCAAGTCCAAGCAGGCCCGTCGCGTCGAAGGATCCTCCATGGGCTTCTGGGAGCGTCGCCGTCGGACGAAGGAGGCGCGTTCCCTGCTGCGTGCAGGCGCACAGATCGAGGACCTCCACAAGGCGCTCGTCATCGTCTCCCGGCAGGCGCGCCAATGGAGGGAACTCGTCCCCCATGGAGGCTGGCCCGTTCTTCCGGCCAAGCTCGATGAGATCATCACCTGCTCGGATGCGCTTGCAGCGAATCTCACGGCTCTGGATGCGGTGCTGTCCACGACGCCGTCGGGAGGGGACCTGGAGTCGACGGACTTCACTCTTCTCGAGGCGCGTCTCAAGACCCTTCATGATGACCGTCACGCCCTGGACACCCTTCCCGGTCGATGCGCACTGGAAGCGGAATTCAAGGATGCGGGACTGAGCGAACTCGTCACGGACCTCAGATCCAGACACGTGAGCAACGACCAGGTCGACGGCGAGCTGCGTCTGTCCTGGTGGATGACCGTCTTCGAAGACATCGTCCGGTCCTCGGCCATGATCTCGAACCAGGATGGTTCGGCGCTGCAGTCCGCCTCCGAACGCTTCCAGCAGGTGGATGCCGAACATATCCGCTCCATCGGCCCCATGCTCCGGGATGGCGCCCTGCGCAGGCTGCGCGACCTCCTGTTCTCCCATACCCAGGAGGCCAATCAGCTCCATACCGCTCTGGCGGGAGGCGCTCATGTCCCGTTCGCGCGCTTCCGTCACGATCATCCGGTTCTGGCGGGTGCGGCGAAGCCGGTTCTCGTCCCCACGCCGCCGGCGCTTGTGGCGGCGTCCCCGTCCGACTCCGTCTCCCACCTGGCCATCCTCGATGCGGCGTCGCACGCTCCCCCGGCGGTGCCGCTCTCCGTGCTGGCGCGCTCCCAGCCGCTCGTCGCTCTGGCGCACGTGGACACCATCCCCCCTCCCGCCCCCTCCCCTCTGCCCTTTATC
>CALEGL010000281.1 GCA_937876495.1 uncultured Bifidobacterium sp. | reverse complement strand
GGTTGGCGATCTTGTAGCCGTTGAGGTGCAGGATCGGCAGCACGATGCCGTCGGTGCGGGGGTTGACGAGCTTGTTGGACTGCCAGCCGGTGGCCAGCGGGCCGGTCTCGGCCTCGCCGTCGCCGACGATGGCCGGCACGAAGAGGCTGGGGTTGTTCATGATCGCGCCGTAGGCGTGGGAGAGCGCGTAGCCGAGCTCGCCGCCCTCATGGATCGAGCCCGGGGTCTCCGGCGCGAAGTGCGAGGGGATGCCGCCGGGGTACGAGAACTGGCGGAAGAACTTCTGCAGTCCGGCCTCGTCCTTGGTGATCTTCGGGAAGTACTCGGTGTACGTGCCGTCCAGGTAGGACTGCGCGGTGCCGGCGGGTCCGCCGTGGCCCGGTCCCATGATGATGACGGTGTTCTGCTCGTGGTCGGCGATGAGGCGGTTGATGTGCCCGATGAGGAAGTTCAGTCCAGGAGTGGTGCCCCAGTGTCCCACAAGGCGGTGCTTGACGTCTTCGCGGGTGAAGGGCTCCCTCATCAGGGGGTTGCTACGAAGATAGATCTGGCCGATGGCAAGATAGTTGGCGGTACGCCAGTACTTGTCAACGCCTTCCAGGGCCTCCTCGGAAACCGGAGCATCGAGCTTCTTCCAAGGGGTGCCGATAACAGGACTCGTCATGTGTACTCCTGTACTCCTGCATGGCTCCGGACGGCGCCATGCGATTGGTTATTTGTGGTAGGTCGCAGTGCCCGGACACCGGATGTGCCACGGGCACCCACGTCCAATCGATGTTCATCGTAGGGGGGACTTGCGACTTTTGGCGTTTTTTTTGCTGCTGTGTTCGGAATTGTTTCCTTGTACGTCATGCTCCGGCCATCTCCCCGTTGCCCGGCGCCGCGGCGGAATACGTCGAAAACGGCGTCATGACGCGGATTTCGGGTCGTTCGATTGCATTCCACATGAATGTGCGAATCACCGAGGGCGCCGGAGCCGGAACTCGTCAGGTCCTCCGTCCCCGCGTGTCATCCGGATCCGTGTCATCCGGATCACGTGGATCGGTCGCGCCGGGTTCGCATCATCGTGAGCCCTCCGCGCGTCGGCGACCCGATGGGACTCGTGTCCTTGCGCAGCGTCGTTCTCCGGCTCCGGGGCATGCGCCGGCGGCCCGGTCGGACTCGGGTTGTCGGCTTGGATGGACACAATGAGTCGGTGTCGCCTGTGTCGCCGGCGCCGGACAGCCGGCGCCCGTCCGTCCCATCGTCCCGGAGGAGAGCCATGGCCAGCGGTCCTGTTCTTGTCGTCGATTTCGGAGCCCAGTACGCTCAGCTCATCGCGCGCAGGGTGCGCGAGGCCAACGTGTACTCGGAGCTCGTTCCCCATTCCATGCCGGTCGAGCAGATGCTCGCCAAGGACCCGAAGGCCATCATCCTGTCGGGCGGGCCGGCGTCGGTGTTCGAGCCGGGTGCGCCGCGGATCGATCCCAAGGTGTTCTCGGCAGGGGTCCCGGTGCTGGGCATCTGCTACGGCTTCCAGGTCATGGCCTATGAGCTCGGTGGAAAGGTCGACCGCGCCGCCATGGGGGAGTATGGGAAGACCGACGCGACCATCGACAGGGCCGAGGGGATACTCTCCGGGTCGCCTTCCGACCAGAGCACGTGGATGAGCCACGGGGTCGCCGTCGAAAGCGCGCCCGAGGGCTTCGACGTCCTCGCCCACACCGAGGGCGCTCCCGTCGCCGCCATGGAGGATCGCTCGCGCGGGCTGTACGGCGTGCAGTGGCATCCGGAGGTTCGGCACACCCCGCTGGGCCAGCGGCTCATCGAGACCTTCCTCCATCAGTGCGCCGGACTGCCCTCCGACTGGGACGCCTCGAGCATCATCGACGAGCAGGTCGCATCCATCCGTCGTCGCGTCGGCGACGCGCAGGTCATCTGCGGACTGTCCGGAGGAGTGGACTCCGCCGTGGCGGCCGCCCTGGTCCACCGGGCGGTCGGCGACCAGCTCACCTGCGTGTTCGTCGACCATGGCCTGCTGCGCAAGGGCGAGGCCGAGCAGGTCAGGCACGACTTCGTCGCCGCGACGGGCATCCGCCTCATCGAGGTCGACGCCTCCGACGAGTTCCTCGACGCCCTCAAGGGCGTGAGCGAGCCGGAGCGCAAGCGCAAGATCATCGGCGAGAAGTTCATCCGCACCTTCGAGAAGGCCCAGCGCCAGGTCATCGAGGAGGCCGGGCGAACCGGCTCCGAGGTCCGCTTCCTCGTGCAGGGCACCCTGTACCCCGACGTCGTCGAGTCCGGCGGCGGCGACGGCGCGGCGAACATCAAATCCCACCACAACGTCGGCGGCCTGCCCAAGGACCTCAAGTTCGAGCTCATCGAGCCGCTGCGCACCCTGTTCAAGGACGAGGTGCGCGCCATCGGCACGAAGCTCGGGCTGCCGGACCAGATCGTCTGGCGTCAGCCCTTCCCCGGCCCGGGTCTCGGCATCCGCATCGTGGGGGAGATCACCCGCGAGCGTCTGGAGATCCTGCGGGAGGCCGACGCCATCGTGCGCGAGGAGCTCACCCGCGCCGGTCTCGACCGCGACATCTGGCAGTGCCCCGTCGTGCTTCTGGCGGATGTGCACTCCGTCGGCGTTCAGGGCGACGAAAGGACCTACGGCATGCCCATCGTGCTGCGTCCCGTCAGCTCCGAGGATGCGATGACGGCCGACTGGTCGCGGATCCCCTACGACGTGCTGTCCGTCATCTCCACGCGCATCACCAACGAATGCCGGCAGATCAACCGCGTCGTCCTCGACGTGACCTCGAAGCCGCCGGCGACCATCGAGTGGGAGTGACGCCGGCGTCGCGCAGCGTGCGCCGGACCTCGTCGACGAGACGGATGTGACGCGTCGACGACATGTCCGGGAAGACCCGGATGAGCCGTCGCTGGGACCAGGTCAGGCGCCGGCGGATGCCCGCCGCCCTGTCGGCCAGACTCCGGTCGTCGTGTTCGATGCGTCTGTCGATTCCGGCGATTCGCCGGCTCTTCGCCGCAGCTATGTCCTCGGACAGACGCGACAGGCGAGCGTCGAAGCTCGTCAGCCCCGCCACCGTCACCGCCGCGTCGGCGACGAGCAGAGCGAGGACGGACCCCGCGACGGCGTGGAGCACCGGCGCCGGCCAGGCGCCGGTCGTCGCCGCCACGGCGGGCTGCACCACGAGGACGATGACGCTGGCGCCCAGCCCGAAGGCGAGAAAGCCGGTGAGGTAGACGCGTCCGTTGAGGTTGAAGGGCTTGTCGCTGTAGTCCCACAGTCGCAGATGGAACAGCCTCTCGACAAGAACCGACGTGAGGTATTCGAGCAGGCAGGAGAGGAAGCCCGCACTGAGAAACAGAGCCAGCGGGTTGCTCACGCCGCCGAGGGCGCCGACCACGAGCAGCCCGCCGAATCCATACAGCGGGCACAGGGGACCGATAAGCACCGCGCGGTCGATG
>CALEGL010000280.1 GCA_937876495.1 uncultured Bifidobacterium sp. | reverse complement strand
TGGCAACCAAGATTCGTCTCAAGCGCATGGGCAAGAAGTTCTACGCCTTCTACCGCGTGGTCGTCAGCGACTCGCGCAACAAGCGCAACGGCAAGTCCATCGAGGAGATCGGACTGTACGACCCCAACAAGCAGCCCTCGCTTATCCAGATCGACTCGGAGCGCGCCCAGTACTGGCTCGGCGTCGGCGCACAGCCGACCGAATCCGTGCTCGGCCTGCTCAAGGTCACGGGCGACTGGCAGAAGTTCAAGGGCCTCGAAGGAGCCGAAGGCACGCTGAAGGCCCCCAAGGAGGCCGAGGACGTGCAGGCCCGCATCGAGGCCGTCGAGGCCGAGGCCCAGAAGCTCAAGGCCGCCCATTCCGCGGACGCGGCGAAGGCCGTGGCCAAGGCGGCAGCCGAGGGCGAGGCCGCCTGACATGCTCGCGCAGGCCGTCGAACATCTCATCAGGAACATCGTGGATTTCCCCGATGACGTGTCCGTCACGTCCCATGAGAACGCGCGCGGCGAGCTCATCCGCGTGCGCGTGAACCCGGAGGACATCGGCCGCGTCATCGGTCGCTCCGGTCGGACGGCGAACGCCATCCGCACCATCGTGCAGGCGCTGTCCGATCACAGCGTCCGCGTCGACATCATGGACGTACGGAAGGCGAGCCGATAGCGTGCAACGCCAGCGAAGCGACGCGGACCCTCAGCAGCACGACCTGCTGAGGGTCTGTCGTATAGGCCGCGCCCAAGGTCTCAAGGGCGAGGTCACCGTGCAGACATTCACCACGGAACCGGAGAGGCGCTTCGCCCCCGGCTCCGTGCTGGTCGATTCCCAAGGAAGGACGTTCACCGTGGCTCAGTCCCGCACCTTTCATCAGCGCTGGATAGTCCGCCTCTCCGGCGTGGAGGACCGCACCTCCGCCGAGGCACTCAACGGCACCGAACTGTACGGAGAGCCGGACGATCCGGAGGAGATGGCCGAGGAGGGCGTCTTCTATCCGAAGGACCTCATCGGCATGACCGTGGTCCCCGCTGCGGGCAACGCGCTGGGACTGCCTGCGGACATGACCATCGGCACCGTGGCGGACGTCATCGACGGGCCGCAGACGCTGCTGAAAATCCGGCTGCGCAAGCCGGCGGACGGCACCCGCGACGCCCTCGTGCCCTTCGTGGAGCAGATTGTCCCCGACGTGGATCCGGACGCCGACACGCTCACCCTGGACCCACCGGGAGGCCTCATCCCGGGTCTGGGCGATCCCGACGTCGCCGCGGAGGACGACCCGATCGACGACCTTCCCGACGCCGACACCGCCACGCCCGCCACGCCCGTCACGGACGCGGACGCGGACGCCGATCCCGACGCCGACGCCGGCACCAGGGCCATGGAGGACACGACGCCCTCCGCTGCCGGCGATCAAGCCGATCCGGGCGACGATTCCGCCAACGGCGACGCGGCCCGGGACGAATCGGTCGCCGACCGGACGGGCGACACCGCGAGGCCGTGATGCTCGTCGACATCGTGACGGTGTTCCCCGAGTACTTCGACGTCGTCAATCTCAGCCTGATGGGCAAGGCCCGCGCGAAGGGCCTGCTGGACATCCGCGTGCGCAACCTGCGCGACTGGACGCATGACGTCCACCATTCCGTGGACGACACCCCCGTGGGTGGCGGCGCCGGCATGGTCATGAAGCCCGAGGTGTGGGGCGCCTGCCTCGACGACCTGCTCGCCGAGGGCCCCTCCCCCGTGCTCGTGATGCCGAACCCGTCGGCCCCTCTGTTCACGCAGCGGCAGGCCACCGAGCTTTCGCACGTCGAGCGCCTCGTCTTCGGCTGCGGACGCTACGAGGGCTACGACGCGCGCATCCCCGAGTACTACCGGGGCCAAGGCGTGGACGTGCGCGAATACTCCATCGGCGACTACGTGCTCAACGGCGGCGAGGTGGCCGTCACCGCCATGCTCGAGGCCATCGTGCGCCTGCTGCCCGGCTTCATGGGCAACCCCGAATCCATCGTCGAGGAGTCCTACACCGGGCGGGACGCGCTGCTCGAGCACCGCCAGTACACGAAGCCGGCCCTCTGGCGCGGGATGGCCGTGCCCGACGTGCTGCTCGGCGGCGACCACGCCCGCGTCGACCGATTCCGCCGCGACGAGGCGCTGCGGCGCACCAGCGAGATCCGCCCCGACCTCATCGCCGCCCTCGACTGCACGCATCTCGACAAGGCCGACAGACGCGTGCTCGAGGACCTGGGCTGGGACGTGTCAGGCGCACATCCAACGCGGGTCTCCCCGGAGAAAGACCGGTAGGCCGACACCGGCTCGAATCCGTCTGCGGTCAGGCAAACCCCCATCAGAGCGCCGGGGAGACGGGTCCGGAGAGACGGGTCCGGAAACCGCCGCAGGAAGCACGCCGGAACGGAACGTCACAGGACGTCGGCGAAGAAGACGGAAGCCCGAACGTCGGATCACAGCCCGCGCACGAGCACGCGCTCGTCGACGGGGACCGAATCCTTGGACGGGGACGGCGTCACGACGTCCCCGAAGGGCATCTGGCCGATGAGACGCCATGAGGCGGGAATGGAGAAGGCCTCGCGCACGCCGTCGTCGATAAGCGGATTGTAATGCTGCAGGGAGGCGCCAAGGCCGGCTTCGCTGAACGCCGTCCACACGGCCAGCTGCAGCATGCCGCTGGACTGCTCGGCCCAGATCGGGAAGTTCGCCGCGTACAGCGGGAACTTCCTCGCGAGACCGTCGGTGATCCCCGTGTCGTCGAAGTACAGCACCGTGCCGTGGGCCGCCGCGAAGGAGCCAACCTTGCGGGTCGTGGCGGCGAAGGCCTCCTCGCTGACGGCCACCTTGCGCAGCGCTTCAAGGGCGATGGAGTTCCACAGCCGTCGATGCTCCTCGCCGAACAGCACGGCCACACGCTGGGACTGCGAGTTGAACGCACTGGGAACCACCGCCGTGGCCCTCTTCACGAGGTCGACCACCTTGTCGTCCGCCAGAACCGACGTTCCGGCGAGCGCATACTGCGAGTGGCGTGCCGCCAGGGCGGCGATGACATCGGACATTCCTGCCTCCGTTTCGTGCGCCGTGTCGTGGAACGGCATGAGGCGAGCGCTCCATACGCGTCTTCCCTGCACGGCGATTCGTGTTGTCCTCGCTTATCCTCGCTCGGTGCGATCCGGGCGGACCCAGGTCAGGGCCCATCACCGGGCCGTCCCTGGGAGCGTCCACGTCACGACGGCGAGGATGCGGATGGCATCCCACTACGCCGACGACCCGGACCGTGGATTCACGCTCCCGTCGCAACGTCCCCCTCGGATGCGGCCACGCAGTAGTACACGGCCGTCTCCCCGTAGTCTCGGCGCCCCGAGCTGCTCCCCGACCGGCCGTCCGACGCCGCCACCCCCGGCCGGGGCCCCCACTCACCCGCCGAGCCCCCCCCCCCCCCCCGCCCCCCCTCCTCCCCCACCC
>CALEGL010000279.1 GCA_937876495.1 uncultured Bifidobacterium sp. | reverse complement strand
CGCGGCGCGTGCGCGAGGTCGCCACCACGCTCAACCGCTATCCCGACCGCGAGCACATCCGGCTGAGGCGGGCGTTCGGCGACTATCTCGCCCGCGAATCCGGCGTGCGACTGCCCGTCGAGCAGCTGTGGGGCGCCAACGGCTCCAACGAGATCATGCTGCAGCTCTTCCAGGCCTTCGGCGGCCCCGGGCGCACCGCCCTCGGCTGCGATCCGACGTATTCCATGTACCCCGAGTACGCGCGCGACACCTTCACCACGTGGAAGGTCGTGCACCGGCGCGACGACTTCACCCTCGACATGGACGCGACCATCGCCGCCATCCGCGACGTGCGCCCCTCGATGGTGGTCGTCACCAGCCCCAACAACCCCACCGGCACCCCGCTGCCCATGGACCAGCTGGAGACCCTGCTCGGCGTGTGCGCCGCGGCATCCGTCGAGGGCGCACCCGCGGACGCGCATCCCGTGCTCGTCGTCGACGAGGCGTACATCGAGTTCCGCGACCCCGGCACGCCCAGCGCCCTGACGCTGCTGGAGGGCCATCCGAACCTCGCCGTCAGCCGCACCATGAGCAAGGCCTTCGCCTTCGCAGGCGCGCGCGTCGGGTATCTCGCCGCCTCGCAGGGCATCATCGACGCCGTGCGCATCGTGCGCATGCCCTACCATCTCTCCGCCGTCACCCAGGCCGCGGCGCTCGCCGCCTTCGAGCACACCGACGAGCTGCTCGCCCAGGTCGGGCATCTGCGCGAGACGCGGCAGGCCACCGCCGAGTGGCTGAAGACACGCTCCTGGCATGGCCAGGCTCTTGATGTCGCCGAATCGCAGTCGAACTTCCTGCTGTTCGGCGGGCATTTCGAGGACCGGCAGCGGATCTTCGACGAGCTGCTCCGGCGGGGCGTGCTCATCCGCGTGGTCGGGCCGGACGGCTGGCTGCGCGTGTGCATGGGCACCGACGAGGAGATGGCGCGGTTCCGGCAGGCTCTTGACGAGGTGCTGGCGCAGGGCTGAACGGACGGGGCCGAACCACGGCATAATCGAAGACGACAACGCGAAGATGGTAGGAATGCGCGGGAGACCGGCACAGGCCGGCGGACGTCCCGCCGAAGGAGCGGACATGGCACGAACGGCGACGATCGTCAGGCGGACGAGCGAATCATCCGTCGAACTCAGTCTCAATCTCGATGGCCACGGCGTGACCGACATCGACACGTCCGTGCCCTTCTACAACCACATGATGACCGCGCTCGGCAAGCATTCGCTGATCGACCTGAGCATCAAGGCCAGCGGCGACACCGACATCGACGTGCACCACACCGTCGAGGACGTGGCCATCGTCTTCGGCGAGGCGCTGAAGCAGGCGTTGGGCGACAAACGCGGCATCCGCCGCTTCGCCGACGCCACCGTGCCGCTTGACGAGGCGCTCGCCCGAGCCGTCGTCGACATCTCCGGACGCCCCTACGTCGTGTGCTCCGGCGAGCCCGATGGATTCGAGTTCGCCATGATCGGCGGGCATTTCACCGGATCGCTCGTCCGCCACGTCATGGAGTCCATCGCGTTGCACGCCGGCATCTGCCTGCATATGCAGCTGCTCGCCGGGCGTGACCCGCATCACATCGCCGAAGCCGAGTTCAAGGCTCTTGCGCGGGCGCTGCGCTTCGCCGTCGAGCCCGATCCGCGCGTCGACGGCATTCCCAGCACGAAGGGATCGCTGTGATGACGGATGACGGTTCGGCGGATTCCGGGGACGGTTCCGGACTGGGGTCGCCAAACGGCTCCGGTTCGGGGTCGAAAAAACGGTCCGATGAGGGCAGAGGCTCAGGGAGAACCGACGGGAGGCGGGATTCCGACAAGGATCGTGCGAATCGTGGGGATGATGCGAATCGTGCGAATCGTGGGAGTGACGCCGGTGCTGCGGATGATGCGGATCGTGCGGACTCCTCGCATGGCGACGTTTCCCAGGCGGGTTCCTCTCTCAGCGACGAGGAGATAGCTTCCGCCCTCAGCCAGTTCGAGCAGGAGCTGTCCGAGGCGGGGGCGGCCGACGGCCCCTCTGATGCCTCCGGCAAGGGCGACGACTTCGACATACCGGACATCGCCGACGACCCCTCCCTGCTTGGCATCCCCGACACGGCGGACGATCTGCTCTCCGAAGCGGGGGCGGCCGACGCCGGAATCCCCGACGCCGACGCCTCGGCCGCTGGATCGGGCGCGGATTCCTCTTCGGACGCCGCCGCGGACGTCACCGCCGGATTCGACGAGGAGCTCGAGGGACTCATCGGCAATCGTGCGAAGGCCGCGGCCATCATCACCCGACTCGCCTCCGCCGAGCTTCTCGCCGCGTTCTGCCGGATGTCCGACATCGACGCCGACTGCATCGACGGCGATCAGGGGGCTGTGGCCGTGCTCCGCGACCTCGACGGCAACGCGCCCGAGGTGGCCGCAACTGACCTCACCGACGTCGTCAACGGCATGGCCGTCGTCCTCGCCGTCAACCGCGCCGACAGGCTTGACGCCACCCTCTACCTGCAGGGCGAGCCCGGGCAGACCTTTGCCCCGCCCGTGCTGTTCTCCTCGTCCGCGTCCTTCGTGGAGGACCTCATGCTCGGCCTCACCAGCGTCGACGACCTGCGCGGCCAGGGAGCGTCCATCGTCGCATCCGACGGGATGGACCAGGCCGAGGCCATGCGCGTCATCGCCCGCCATACCCGCTTCGGACGGCGGGGAGGGGTCAACGGCTAGCGGAAGAGACGGGTGACGCGGACTCCGGGCCAGGGGCACCGCACGGACTAAGGTCGAAGGGGACCGGAACGTGACAGACCGGAACGGTCGCGAAGGAACGAAGGAGCAGCCCATGACCTCGGCAGTGGTGTTCGACTACGGATTCGGCAACGTCCGCTCCATGATGCGCGCGCTCGCCAACCTCGACCTCGACGTCACGCTCACCTCGGACCATCGCCAGGCGCTGGAGGCCGACGGACTCGTCGTTCCCGGCGTCGGCGCCTTCGCCGCCTGCATGGAGGGGCTGAAGCATGAGGGCGGCGACCGGGTGGTCCGCGAACGCCTGCGTCGTGGGCGACCGGTGCTCGGCGTATGCGTCGGCGAACAGATCATGTTCTCGCAGGGCGACGAGCACGGCGACATCACCAAGGGGCTTGGCCTGATCGGCGGCAGCGTCGACCTTCTTGACGCCGACGTCGTCCCCCATATGGGCTGGGACACCGTGGAG
>CALEGL010000278.1 GCA_937876495.1 uncultured Bifidobacterium sp. | reverse complement strand
AGAGGGGTGGGCGATGTATACATGGAAGAGGGGGGAGCCGTGAAGGACTTCCTGAGACGGCGCGGGCCGGAGCGCGACCGCCAGCGAGGGGCCGACGGCTGGATGGGCGGAATAGCGGCTGCCGACCAAGTTGCAGGACCCGATGGCGTTGTCAGGGTCGATGCCGAATTCGGCGACCTTCTCCAGATTGGTCGACACCGCCACGAAGTGCTTCCTGATGGCGTCTGCCGACTGCTCCTGCGAACCGTCGATCGCCCCGCCGGCCTGCAGCTCCTCGAGCAGCCAGGTGCGGGCCTCGCGTGCGTTGGTCAGAGTCTCCAACGTGGTGAACGTCTTGGATACGATGATGAACAGCGTGGTCTCCGGATCGAGCCCCTTCGTCTTTTCCGCCAGATCGTTGGGGTCGATGTTGGAGATGTAGCGAGCGCTGATGCCGGCGTCCGCATAGGTCTTGAGGGCCTCGTACACCATGACGGGGCCCAGATCGGAACCACCGATGCCGATATTGACGACGGTCGTGATCCTCTTGCCGGTCACACCGCGCCATTCTCCGGAACGGACCTTGTCCGCGAAGGCGTAGATGCGCTTGAGCGTGTCGCGCACGTCCTTGACCGTGTCCTGCCCGTCGACGATGTACTTGCCCTCGTCCTCCACGGGACGGCGCAGAACGGTGTGCAGAACGGCTCGGTCCTCGGTGTTGTTGATGTGCACGCCGGTGTACATGGCCTTGGTGCGCTCTTCGAGATTCACGGCTCTGGCGAGATCGGCGAACAGGCCGATGGTCTCGGGCTTGATGAGGTTCTTTGACAGGTCGAAATGCAGGTCGCCCGCCTCGAAGCTGAGCTTGTCGACGCGATCGGCATCCTGTGCGAACCATGTCTTCAGGCTTATGCCCTCGGCCTGCAATTCGTCATAATGCTTGTGCAATGCGGCCCATTGCTGGGTTTGGGTGGCGTCCACTGGGGGATTGATGGGCATGGTGGTAGATCCTTTCATCATCATTATGAAGAGGTGCGTAGTTGCGTGGTTCAACGGCGTGACACGTACGTGCTTCATCTCACAAGTTACTCACAAAATTGGACAGAACAAAACAAAAAATGGCGACGCGGACACGGCTCTCCATGATAACGCCTATACAATGTGCCCCATGGAGTTCAGCGAGCCGGACACATCCCGGCACGGCGGCATATTCGCTGCAGGAGATATTTCGTCCCCCTTCGGCGAGGAGACGGAACGCACGCACAAGACGGCGGCGGGGCATCCACGCGCCAGACACGCCGCCGAGCACAGGCCACGCT
>CALEGL010000277.1 GCA_937876495.1 uncultured Bifidobacterium sp. | reverse complement strand
GAAGGGGATATAAGTCCGGACCACCTGGCCCCGCGCGGGGTGTGAGCCGAAGGAAATCACCGGGCCCGGGGGGATGCGCGGGCCGCGAGGAGCCGGCGAAACGGACGCTTCGGACGGACCCGGCGGATCGTCGGAGCCGGTCGGCGGGGGCGCCGGGACGGGACGGGGACGGCGTCATCGCGCCCGACGGCGGCATTGCCGTCGGCCGCCTGCCGTCCGTGCCCCGGATGCGTCCCGCTACGGCCGAGGACCTGGATGGGATGCTGGAGACGCTGGCGAGGGCCAGACGTCTTATGGCCGAGGCCGGCAATCCGACGCAGTGGGGGACATCCTTCCCGCGGAGGTCCTCCGTGGAGGAGGACATCCGTCTGGGGCGGGCGTTTCTCCTCGTCGATGACGCGGATGGTGGCACGGGCATCGTTCATGAGCGTCAGCTCGCCCAGTTCGCGCTCTGCGAGGGGGATGACCCCTCCTACGTCTCCATAGACGGAGCCTGGCTGGACGACGATCCCTATGTCGCCGTCCATCGTCTGGCATCCACGGGGCTCAGGCCCCGCTCGGCGCGGACCTGCCTGGAGTGGGTGCTGGAAGCACATCCCAACGTGCGCATCGACACGCATAGGAACAACCACGCCATGAGGCATATTCTCGCCGGTCTCGGCTTCACGTTCTGCGGGACGATACTTCTTCCGGACCGTGACGAGGACCGTGAGCGTCTGGCCTTCCAGCGCCACGACCGGCACGGCGGGGATGACAGGTGACGCCGGTAGATAGAGGCAAGTAGACAGGTCGGGCCGGCGGTCAGTCCCCGACCGGTGCGGTTGTCGTCGTCACGGCCGGCTCCGCCGACGCCGTTGACGCGGCGGTGTCCGTCCCCGTCCCGCCGCCCAGCCCCAGCTTCGAGCGGCGGCGCGAGTATCCGAAGTACACGCCCATGCCGATGAGGAACCACACGACGAAACGCACCCAGGTCTGCCAGTTAAGCCCGGCGATGAGCACGAGGCAGAACACGATGGCGCAGATCGGGGTGAACGGCACCCAAGGGGCGCGGAACCCGCGATGAGCGTCCGGCTGGGTGCGGCGCATCCACAGCACGCCGGCGGAGACGATGATGAAGGCCGTCAGCGTGCCGATGTTCACCAGTTCGAACAGCACGTTGATGTTGATGAAGCCGCCGGCGATGGCGGTGAGCAGACCGAAGAACCACGTGCCCTTGAACGGGGTGCGGTAGCGCGGGTGGATCTCGCCGAAGAACCGCGGGAACAGACCGTCGCGGCTCATCGCATAGCAGATGCGCGACTGCCCGTACAGCTGGACGAGCATCACCGTCGTCATGCCCAGCAGCGCGCCGAGATTGACGATGACGGCCAGCCAGTTCATCCCCGTGGCGAGGATCACGCCGGCGACGGGCGCGTTGACGAAGCGCGAGAACTCGGTGTACTTGACGACGCCCGTCATGATCAGCGTCATGACCACGTACAGCACCGTGGAGATGGCCAGCGAGTAGAGGATGCCGCGAGGCAGCGTGCGGTTGGGCTCGATGGTCTCCTCGGCGGAGGAGGACACGGCGTCGAATCCGATGAAGCTGAAGAACACGATGGACGCCGCCGGCAGGATTCCCATGGGCTGGGTGGAACCGGGCTGGAAGGTGTACACGCCGTAGGGGGAGAAAGGCCTCCAGTTGGCGGGGTTGACGAACCACACCGTGCACACGATGAACAGGACGATGATCGCCAGCTTGACGATCACCATGGCGTCGTTGGCGCGGCGGGTCTGGTTGATGCCGATGGACAGCAGCCAGGTGATGAGCAGAACGATGACGAAGCCCGGCAGGTTGAACCAGGTCGTCACCCCCGGCGTGGTGCCCCACGCGGCGGTGAGCGCGGTGGGGAGATGGATGCCGAAGCCGTCGAGGAGCTTGACGAAGTAGCCGCTCCACCCGGCGGACACCGTGGCCGCCTGCAGGGCGTATTCGAGGATGAGGTCCCAGCCGATGATGAAGGCGATGATTTCGCCGAAGGCGACGTAGGCGTAGGAGTAGGCAGAGCCCGACACCGGCACCATGGCGGCGAACTCCGCGTAGCACAGGCCCGCGAAGCCGCAGCAGATGGCGGCGAGGATGAAGGACAGGCACAGGGCCGGGCCCGCGGTGAGCGCGCCCTTGCCGGTGAGCACGAAGATGCCGGTGCCGATGATCGCCCCTATCCCCAGCATCGTCAGGTCGAACGTCGTCATCGTCCGCTTCAGCGGCGTCGCCTCGGCGGTGAGCTGGTCCACGGTCTTCTTGCGCAGCAGGTTCATGGGTCCCCATGTCTTTCATGACGTGTCAGGGCCAGAATCAGGCCCGGAGCAAACGGGCCATATCATAGCCGTCCCCTCGCAGGGAACGCCGTCGGTCTCTCGTCATGCAGACGCGTCACAATGGAGGCCATGTCCACGACGACCAGCGCACAGAACCCCATGAATCCCGACCGAACCGCCGACCGCTCCACGGGCCCCTCCGCGGGGGTGGCCGGTCCGCGTCACTTCCTGTCCGCCGTCCCCGAGCCCGACTTCTCCTCCGACGGGGGGCGCGGACGCTACGAGGAGGCGCTGCGGCGCTATCCGGGCCAGGCCATCGTCGACCTCAGGGCCATGCGCGACAACATGCGTCGTCTCGTGTCGATGTGCACGTCGGAGGGCTCCCATGCGGCGGTGATGGGCGTGGTCAAGGCCGACGCCTACGGGCACGGGCTCATCCCCTCGGCGCTCGCCGCGTTGGCCGGAGGGGCCACATGGCTGGGGACGGCTCAGTCCCATGAGGCTCTTCTGCTGCGTCGGGCGGGGATCGGCCCCGACCGCTGCCGGATTCTCACATGGGTGTACGACGGCGCCCGCGTGCCCTTCGACGAGCTCATCGCCGCCGACATCGACGTCTCCGTCGGGTCCCTCCCCGGCATCGACGCCGTGGCGGCCGCCGCCCGCAGACTCGGCAGGAAGGCCCGCGTCCACGTCAAGGTGGACACCGGTTTCGGCCGCAACGGCTTCACCCCCGCCGGATTCGACGAGGCTCTGCGGCGTCTTGTCCCCCTGGCTCGGGAGGGCGTCATCGACGTCGTCGGGCAGTGGAGCCATCTGGCCGTCGCCGACTCGCCGGACGTCCCCGAGTTCGTCGCCTCCACGGATCGGCAGATCGCCAGCTTCCATGACTTCACACGCCGCATGAGCGAGGCCGGGATCGCGCCGCGCATCCGGCATCTGGCGAACACGGCCGCCACGCTGTCACGTCCGGACATCCGCTTCGAGCTCACCCGGCCCGGCATCGGTCTGTACGGCTACGAGCCGGACCCGGCGATGGGACGCCCCTCCACATACGGCCTTCGCCCGGCCATGCGGCTTCAGGCGCAGCTGTCCACAGTCAAGGACGTCGAGGCGGGGCACGGCATCTCGTATGGACGCACGTATCTGACGCCCGACGACACGAGCACCGCCATCGTCCCGCTCGGATACGCCGACGGCATCAACAGGGCGGCCTCCGGATTCGACATGCAGGGCGCCCGCCACGTCGAGAAGCCCGGCGGCCCGGTGAGGGTGATGACGGCGCAGGGCCTGAGGCTGCTGAGGGTGTCCGGGCGCGTATGCATGGACCAGTTCATCCTCGATCTGCATGGCTCGGCGTCCGAACTGGGCGTGAGAGAGGGCGACACCGTCGAGCTGTTCGGACCCGGACGCGGCGAGGCCCTAGGCGAGCCCACGGCCGATGACTGGGCGCGCGCCGCCGACACCATCAGCTACACCGTGTTCACCTGCCTGAGCAACCGGATCCCGCGTCTGTACGAGCATGCGCCCGAGGTCCTTGACGACGGGGATCTGGCGCTGCTCGACCCCGACACGATCCTCTAGCCGTCCGGGAGGTCGCTCCGGGTCCCGATTCCGATCGGATTCCGATTGCGTGCCCGATTCCTACGTGCCGGACGCCGGACGGATGGGGGGCGTCGATCGCGTGCGCGGGCGCGTGCGCGGGCGTCCGGGGGGCATCCGGCGGGTGTTCCGGGCCGTGGGCGGGCCGACCCCCCCCGCGAACCGCCGTGCCCTCCGCCCCTCCACGTGCTTTGACGCGCCCCTGGCCCAATACCCGGGGCATGACGCCCACAGCCCCGCCTACCACGCCCACCGCGCAGGCACCGGAGCACCCC
>CALEGL010000276.1 GCA_937876495.1 uncultured Bifidobacterium sp. | reverse complement strand
CAGTAGCATATCGCCTCCGGCGTTGATGCCGCTGGTGTCCTCCGGACGGCTGCCGCCCACCGGCATCAACGCCGGAGGCGATATGCTACTGCTTCCGCGGCGGGGAGGCGAGTCATGGCATGTCGGCATCGTCGACCCGCACGACCGTGGATCGTACGTCGCGGCGATGGACATCCGATCGGGCGCGGTGGCGACTTCGGGGACCAGCGAACGGGGCGAGCATGTCGTCCGGCGCCATCACGACGTGCTGCAGGCCACGGTTGTCGCGGAAAGCCTGGTGGACGCCGACGTCTGGGCGACGGCACTGCTCGGCGCACCGGCGGCGGAGCTTGACCGTCTGGTCGCCGACAATTCGCTGACGGCCTTTCTGGTGATGTCCCAGGGGGACGTGCGCGACTATGCCGCGGGGTCGCCGGTGGATTCCGTCAATGCCCACGTCATGAGTCCAGGCGACGTCCATGGCGTCCCCGCGTCGACGACCGAGGCCGCCGACCCGTCTCACGACGCGATGGCGTCCTGTATTCCAGCCCGACGATCCGACGACCAGGAGATCCCCCGATGACGCCAGTGACCCGTGAAAGCCCCGTGATCCCCTCCTTCCGCCCTGTGGATGGGGCGGTTCGGAGACGGGAGTCCCCTGCGGCGTCGATGGCCGCGCGCTACCTGACGTGGGTGGTGGCCGCGGTCGTCGTTCCCATGCCCCTGATGCTCGCTCTGTCGCTTGAGCTGCCCACCATCTATCTGGGGCGCATAGCCGCGATGCAGATCGGCGTCGCGGCCTACGCCTGGATGCTTGCCGCCGTGGTCCTGTCCGTGCGCCCGCGCTGGCTCGACAGATCCGTCGGTCTTCCGCATCTGTACGTCATCCACGGGGGCATCGCGCTGTTCGCCATCGTCGCGGCGCTGGTCCACAACCAGCTGTCCTCGTCCACCGGCCTCGTGAAGCAGACGGGCACCATGGCGCTCATCCTTCTTATCGGCCTGGGATGCTGGTCCGTGGTCTTCATGTCCGGATGGCTGACCTCCCGCATCCCCCTGCTCGCCCGGATACGCTCCCTGGCGGAGCGTCTCGCCCATCATGAGCTGTCCGTGTGGCTGCATCGGCTCAACCTCGTGGCCGTGCTGCTCGTCTTCACCCACGTCCAGCTCATCACGTACATCTCCTCGCTGCGCTGGTTCATGGTCGTCTTCGACGTCATGACCGCGGCGACCCTGCTGGCGTACGTGGCCGGAAAGATCCGCATGCGCACCACGGCCCTGTCGGGGGTTCTCCTCTCCAGTCGCGTGGTGGCGCCTCGGGTCCATGAGATCAGGATCAGGGTCGACGTCCCGACGGCGATGAGGTGGGAGGCGGGGGACTTCGCCTTCCTGCGCTTCCCCGGCATCGAGGGCATGGGCGAGTACCATCCGTTCTCCATCGTCGATGCGCCGCGCCGCAGCGCATCGATGGGCGCGAACGGCAGACGGTCGATGAGGGGCATGAGGCAGGTCGTCTGGACCTTCGACATCCGCGAGGATGGCGACTTCACGCGCAGGGCCGGCGTTATGACGCCCGGCAGCAGGGTGACTCTTCTTCCGCCGTTCGGCAGGATCCAGCGCTTCCTCGAGGAGCATCCGGCCGCCCCCATCGTCATCATCGCCGGTGGCATCGGAGTCACGCCGATGCTTGCCGTCGTCGAAGGCTTCGCGGCTCGCACCGCCCTGGTCGTGTACACGGCGAAACGGGGAAGTCTGCTGCCCGCCGCCGAAGGTCTGAGACGTCTGGTCCGCGGATCCGGGGGTCGGACCATCATTCAGGAGGGCAGACTCAACGCCTCCCGGATGGAGACCACGGTGATTCCCGGGGCCGTGTATCTCGTGGCCGGACCGGCCCGGATGCAGAGGATATGGATGCGCTTCCTTCGGCGTCGCGGAGTCCCGGCGTCGCGGATGTACAACGAGCCGTTCGCCTGGTGATCATCGGACCCGGACCTCGTCCCCTTGTTCCAAGGGATGAACCGAGGTCTCCTCGAGATTGCGCCTGCAGCTGATTCACCGGGCGCACCGGTGACACCGAGGATGCTGATATGGGTGCCCGTCGATTCGCGGCGGGGCCGGATACGGGGGTTCCATGTTCCTGGCCGTCAGCGAGATACGCCATTCGAAGCTGCGCTATGCGCTCGTCGTCGTCGTCATGGCGCTCGTCGCGTACCTGGTCACCTTTCTCACCGGTCTGTCCTATGGACTGGCACAGGAGAACCGCTCTGCCGTCGACCACTGGGATGCGGACGACGTGATCCTCTCCGATGACGCGAACGGCGGTCTGGCCCTGTCGTCGATCAGCGGCGATAAGGCCGAGGCCGTCCGCGCCGATCGCAAGGCCACGCTGCTGCAGTCGGCATCGGTCACCCATCAGGCCGGCGCCGGGTCCGCAGACGGGACGGACGTCCGTCTTCTGGGCATCGACGCCTCGGGATTCCTCGCCCCGGCCATCTCGGAGGGCAGGATGTTCCGTACGTCCCAGGAGACCGTCGTCGACTCGACGCTGGCCACCCGCGACGGGATCCGCCTGGGCGACCGTCTCGCCTTCTCCGGCACCGACAGGACGATGAAGGTCGTCGGATTCACGTCGAACGCCCAGCTCAGCGTCTCGCCCGTCATGTACATGTCGCAGGCGGGATTCCGCCGTCTGGGGGTGTCGGGAATTCTCTCCCGGTCCTCCGATGCCGTCAGCGCCGTCATCACCCGGGGCAGGGTAAAGAGCGTCCCGAAGGGCGTGGACGTCGTATCCATCGCGGACTTCATCCAGGATCTGCCCGGGTATCGCGCGCAGGTCCTCACCTTCGGCTTCATGATCGGCTTCCTCGTGGTGATCGCCGCCGTCGTCATCGGCGTCTTCCTCTACGTGCTGACCCTGCAGAAAAGGTCGGTCTTCGGGGTGCTCAAGGCGCAGGGGGTCTCCACCGGATTTCTGTCGCGTTCCGTGGTGGTGCAGACGCTGCTGCTCTCGGTGTGCGGCGTCGTGGTGGGAGGGGCCCTGGCTCTGGGGACGGCCCTGGTGCTTCCCGATGCGGTGCCGTTCCAGTCCGATGTCCCGCTTCTTGCCGCTGCGACGGTCCTGATGGTGCTGTCCGCGGTGGCGTCATCCGCGTTCTCGGCGCGGGCCGTCGCGCACGTCGATCCTGTGGAGGCGATCGCATGAGCGTTCACGAGCACGAGATGACCCCTGGCGGTCAGTCCGACGTCCCGGTGCGGATGCCTGCCGGCGATGTTCCGGCAAGGGACGCCGTCCGTTCCGACGGACCCCGGGACTTCGGTGCCCGTGTCCTCACCCTTGACCACGTCAGCAGATCTTACGGGGACGGGGATGAGGTCATCCACGCCCTGCACGACACCAGTCTGGGCGTGAGGGCGGGGAGCTTCGTCGCCGTCGTCGGGCCCTCCGGCTCGGGCAAGAGCACGCTGCTGTCCATCGCCGGCGGACTGCGGACCCCCTCGGCCGGACGCGTCCTTCTGGGGGATCGACCCCTGAGCTCCGCCGGCGAAAGGCAGAGGGCCCGGATGAGGCTGACGGGCATCGGCTTCGTGCTTCAGGGGGCGAATCTCGTTCCCTTCCTCACCGTGCTCGAGCAGTTCCGGCTCGTCGACCGGATTCTGCACCGCGACGGCAGGGACAGGGCGCTTGCGCTGCTCGACGGACTGGGGGTTTCGGCGCTTGCCGGGAAGTACCCCGAGGAGCTCTCCGGCGGGGAGCGACAGCGCGTGGCTATCGCCCGCGCCATGTATCTGAAGCCCCCGCTTATCCTCGCGGACGAGCCCACGGCGGCCCTGGACTCGGAGCGTGCCTTCGACGTGGTGCGCATCCTCGCCGACGAGGCGCACCATAACGGTCGTGCGGTGGTGATGGTGACGCATGACACCCGTCTGCTCGGCTCCTGCGACCGGGTGCTGACGATGAGGGACGGACGAATCCTGCCGGAGGCGACGGCGTAACCACGGAGGAGGCCGGCTCCGACGCGGCCATGATCATGTCATGGGGAACGAGGGCACGAATCAGAGAGGGAATCCCTCGATGCCGGCCCATAGGCCGGGATAACCTCCGAACGAGGCCGTCATCCATGCGCCTCCCAGCCAGAGGGCGCCAAGGCCCAGCAGCGCCCACAGCAGAATCCATACGCCGGCCGGGATGCCGCCGG
>CALEGL010000275.1 GCA_937876495.1 uncultured Bifidobacterium sp. | reverse complement strand
TGCGGAGGAAGGGTGAGGTGGCCGGGAAGAAAGGACGGGGGGAGGTGCTGGGGCGGGCGGAGGCGTGGAAGAGCCAGGGGGACGATGGGCGCGCCGGCGGGGGCGACGGGGGCGGGGAGGAGAGTGAGATCGGAGCGGCGGGACCCGAGGATGAAGCGGCTGGTGAAGCGAGGGCCGGGGATGAGCAGCGGGTCGTGGTCCGCGGGGGCAATCGCGTCGGAGGCGTGGACGTCCGGCACCGGGAGGACGGCCGTGTTGGTCGCCGTCCCGATGAGCTCGTCGAGGTCCGTGGCTCCGGACGTCGCGCGGGTCGTGGGGGTCTGGCCGCTCGCGTCCGCCGTGGTCGCCATGGTGGTTGCCGCGCCCGGATCCGTCATGGCTCCTCCTCCCCGAGGATCAGCCGGGTGATCATCGAGGCCTCGTGACAGGCCACGACGCCCACGCGGGGGGCCATAAGGCCGGCTCCGGGGCGCGGCGCCGTGACCTCGTCGCCGCACATGTAGAAGCGCGGGGAGACGCGGCGCGTGCCGATCGCGTTGGCGCTTCCGTATCCCGCCATGCCCGATGCGGACACGATGGGATGGTCGGGAAGGCGCTCGAGAACCGCGTTGACGAGCAGCGACTTGTTCTCCGGCACGTCGAAGGCCTCGCAGATGACGTCGGCGTCGCGGAACAGCTCCTCGACGTTGTCGGCGGTGACCTTCACCGTGTCGGTGACGACCTCGACGTAGGGGTTGATCTGCGCCAGATTGGCCTTGAGCGCCTCCGTCTTGAACCGTCCGAGGTCCTTGAGGAAGTACTGCTGGCGGTTGAGGTTCGTGGGGTCGACGCGGTCGAAGTCCACGAGGTGCAGATGGCCGACGCCGATGCGGGTGAGGGCCACGGCGACGGTGGATCCCAGCCCTCCGAGTCCGGCGATCGCGACATGCGCGGCGTCGAGACGGGCCTGGACCTTCTCGCCGTGGCGTTCGACGAGGGCTGCATGGATCTCGTCAGGGGTGATGAGCGAACGCGGGTCCGGCATCGAGTCGAAGGCCTCGCGGCGGCGGTTCTCCTCCGTCGCGGCCGTGCTTGTCGAGGGTGCCGTCGCCGTGGCTGCCGTGGCTGCCGTGGTCGTGGCGGAGCCGGTGGCTTCTCTGGTGGTCGTCGACGTCATCTCAGCCTCCCTGGACGAAGGTGACGACCTCGACGGTGTCGGTGCCCTTGAGCATGGTCTGAGCGTGCGCGGCCCGGGGAACCACCTCGCCGTTGACCTCCACGGCCACACGGTCGGGTCTCAGCCCTCTGGCGGCTATGAGGTCCGCCACGCTCTGGGGGGAATCCTGCTCCTCCTGACGTCCGTTGACGATCATGGTCCTCTCCTTCCACGGCGCGCGATGAGGCGCTCCGGATATGAAAAAGGGGTCGATGAAGAGGAACCCGCACCCTGTGAGGTGGTGCGCCCCTTCATGACCCCTGTCATGTGCTGTGTGTTATGCGCTCGGGAACGCGAATCCGTGAATGGATGCGCCGGCATCCGTCGCGGCGCTGAGAGGACGAGCTGGAAGACTCGTCGGAATCGAATCCCTACGGCGGCATTACCCGCATCAGGTCCACGGTCGAAGCCCCACGGCTTCCTCTCAGCCCTTTCAGGCTCCCGTTCCGTTGCGTGAGGCATCATAGACAGGGGATGGCGACATTCTCCTTCATCAGGTCGTGAGCGTCTCCGAGCGGATCGTCCGTCGATATGGAGGGCGGACCTCTGATGATCAGGGGACGGGCGCGGGGAACGGACGTCCCGGAGACGTGTGGAATGCTGCTGTGGAGGATGGGGCGGCGCCCCCGATGTCTGAAAGGATCACCATGGATTCAGTCCCATACGACTTCTACGTCGCCGGGCCCTTCTTCACCCCGGGGCAGGTGGCCTCGATGGAGCGGCTGGAGGGGGTTCTCGCGGCCCATGCCCGGCGCATGTTCCGGCCGCGTCTGGCCTCGGACGTCCGGGTCGTCGGCCCCCGCGCCTGCTATGACGAGGATCTTGCCGCCATCATGGCGTCCGGGGCCGTCATCGCCAACCTCGTCGACGACGATCCGGGGACGATGATGGAGATCGGCTTCGCCACCGGACGGGGCGTTCCCGTCTACGGATATCTTGAGGGATTGGGCGACGGCGACCAGGTCAATCTCATGATCGCCCAGGCGGCCGGCGCCCTGTTCTCGGGTCCGGAGGACCTTGACCGCTGGCTGTCCGGCGGGGAGCGCCGCGATGCGCGGGTCGTGCAGTTCTGAGCGCCGGCCGGCGTCGGTGGAGGCCGACGAGGGGCTCTTTTGCCTATGGGGGTAAGATACTTCTAGCGTGTGATACTTTGGGGGCGTCGCTGAGAGTCCAAGGACTCGGCGCCAGGGGAAGGATGATGCCGTGGGATACGAACGCGAGGCCCTGGACGAACTTTTCGCCGCGGTGGCGATGAAGCGATCCGAGCTGCAGACGCGTCTTATCCGATCCGGCAAGGGGGAGCCCTTCCTGCTGCGGTATCTGCAGCATCATGGCACGTCCACCCCCACCATGCTCGCCTCGGCGCTCAAGGCCAGCTCCGGCCGCATCTCGGCCCTTCTCGCCATCCTCGAGCGCAAGGGCTACGTCACTCGCGAGGTGGACCCGGCGGACCGGCGGACGGTTCTCGTCAACCTCACCGAGGACGGCAGGCGCGAGGTCGAGCGGGGGTACGAGGAGATGCGCTCGGCGGTGTGCTGGATCTTCCGTCAGATGGGGGAGCGCCGCACCCGCGAGTTCGTCGATCTGACCTGCGAGTTCGCCACGTACATGTCCGTCTGCCGTCCCGGCGAGCCGCGCCCGACCTCCGACGAGGTGCAGCGCGCCTTCGTCGAGGAGAGGGATCGCCGCGCGAGGATCCGCGAGACGCTTCGACATGACGGGAAGCCGGATGCGGCGGGGGATGCCGTGGGGGATGCGGTGCCGCCCGTCGACTGACCGGGCCGTCCGACTCCGGTGTCGGCGCCGCCATCCTCGGGATGCGTGACGTCCGAGGAACGTCCTTTCGTGGTGTATATTATCTCACGGCGTAAGAAATAAACGGACGAAGTTAATGGCATACCATGCCACTGAGATTCGACGGGCCTTCTGCGAGGCCTGACCGCATCGCCCGGGCCCGGCCCGGGCCGGCATGCCGGCATCCGTCGAACCGAACGTCCACTCCGGAAGGGAGCCCCATGCTTCGCATCTGCCGATACCTGTCGAAGGCCGAGATAGGACAGCTTCTCGCAGGCCTGCTGTTCGTCGTCGGCCAGGTGTGGCTCGACCTCAAGCTGCCCGACTACATGTCGGACATCACCACGCTGGTGGAGACCGAAGGCAGCGCCATGCGGGACATCTGGATCGCCGGCGGCAAGATGCTCGGCGTCTCCCTGGGGTCCGTGATGTGCGCCGTGGCCACCGGCTTCATCGCCGCGCGCGTGGCCGCCTCCTTCGGACAGAGGCTGCGCTCGCTGGAGTTCCGCGCCGTCGAGTCCTTCGGTCCGGCCGAGATGGGACGGTTCTCCACGGCGAGCCTCATCACCCGCTCCACGAACGACATCACCCAGATCCAGATGTTCATCACCATGGGTCTGCTGCTGCTCGTGCGCGCGCCCATCATGGCCGTGTGGGCCCTCGTCAAGATCGCCGGGAAGGGCGTCGACTGGACGCTGGCCACCGGCGTGGCCGTCGCCATCCTCATGGTCGCCGTGGCCCTGCTCATGTGGCAGGTGCTCCCGAAGTTCCGCAGCATGCAGCGCCTCACCGACGACATCAACGACGTGGCCCGCGAGAACCTCGTGGGGCTGCGCGTGGTGCGCGCCTACAACGCCGAAGGATTCCAGGAGGACCGCTTCACCCATGCCAACGACGCCCTGACGGGCACCCAGCTGTTCACCAACCGGGCGATGGCCGTCATGATGCCGCTGATGAACACCGTGATGAACGGGCTCATGCTCGCCGTGTACTGGATCGGCGCCTACCTCATCCAGGCGGCCGCCGCCACGGACAGGCTCACGCTGTTCTCCAACATGGTCGTCTTCTCCAGCTACTCGGTGCAGGTCATCATGGCCTTCCTGCTGATGAGCATGGTGTTCGTGCTGCTGCCTCGCGCCGACGTGTCCGCGCACCGCGTCCTCGAGGTGCTTGGCACGAAGCCGTCCGTGGTCTCCGGCACCCGGACCGAGGGCGAGCCCGGCCGTGCGGGGACGGTGGAGTTCCGCGACGTGAGCTTCACGTATCCGGGCGCCCGCGAACCCATGCTCAGGCATGTGAGCTTCCAGGCCGACCCCGGCCAGACCGTGGCCTTCATCGGCTCCACCGGCTCCGGCAAGTCCACTCTCATCAACCTCGTGCCGCGCCTGTACGACGCCACCGAGGGGCAGGTGCTCGTCGACGGCGTGGACGTGCGCGAGTACGACGTGCGGGCCCTCAGGGGACGCATCGGCTACGTCCCGCAGAAGTCCGTGCTGTTCTCCGGGACGGTCTCCTCCAACGTCTCCTACGGCGACGACCCCGCCCGCAGGGGCGCCGGACTCGACGTCGAGCTGCCCGACACCTCCACCCGGGCCGGACGCCGGCGCGAGGCGGAGCTGCTCGGACGCGATGGGACGGCGACGGACGGCGGCTCCGGCTCCGGGGATGGGGCCAACGGGAACGAGGCCTCGGACCGGCGGGACCGCGTCCAACGTGCCGTGCATGTGGCCCAGGCCGACGAATTCGTCGACCGCATGGAGGGCGGTCTCGAGGCGCCCATCGCCCAGGGCGGCTCCAACGTCTCCGGCGGGCAGAAGCAGAGGCTGTCCATCGCGCGGGCGGTGTTCCGGCATCCGGAGATCCTCGTCTTCGACGACTCCTTCAGCGCCCTCGACTTCCGCACGGACCGCGCCGTGCGCGAGGCGCTCGCCGGCGAGGCGCGCGACGCCACCAAGCTCATCGTCGCCCAGCGCATCGGCACCATCATGGACGCCGACCGCATCGTCGTGCTCGACGACGGCCGCGTCGTGGGACAGGGCACGCATCGCGAGCTGCTCGGCTCCTGCGAGGTGTACCGGCAGATCGCCGAATCGCAGCTCACCGCGAAGGAGCTGGCGGCATGACGACGGCGAACGGAGGAACGGCCGCGACAAGCGGATCGACGGCGCGAACGGCGTGGACGCGGATGGGAAGGACGCAGGCGGATATGGCGGAGGAACGACGGGACGGAGGGCGCACGGCGGGACGTCCGGTCGCACGGCCGATGCGGCAGATGGGCGGCGGCCACGGGCCGGGCGCCCGCGGCCCGGCAGAGAAACCCGACGACTTCGGCAGGGTCATGGGGCGGCTGGCGGCCTATAGCCGTCGCTACGTGCCCGCCGTGCTCGTCGCCATCGTGCTGGGCGCGGCCGGGACCATTTGCCAGATCATCGGCCCGGACAGGCTGCGCGACATCACCAACGAGATCGCCAAGGGACTGCCGGCCCTCGTCCGCGGCGTCCCCGTCCTCGGATCCGTGGACCTCACGGCCGTCGGCCGCATCGCCTGGACCCTGGTCGCCCTGTACGCGGCCTACGCGATCCTCGGCTACCTGCAGAGCTGGATCATGGCCGACGTCACCCAGCGCACGGCCCAGCGCCTGCGCACGTCGATCAGCACCAAGATCAACCGTCTGCCGCTGCGCTACTTCGACCGCACCAGCACCGGCGACGTGCTCTCGCGCATCACCAACGACGTGGACGCCATAGGCCAGACGCTCGGGCAGTCCCTCGGCTCCCTCATCACCTCGCTGACGCTGTTCGTCGGCTCGCTGGTGATGATGTTCCGCAACGACGTCGTCATGACCCTGTGCGCCATCGGAGCCAGCCTGCTGGGCATGCTCGTCATGGGCGCCATCATGGCCGCCTCGCAGCGCTTCTTCGTGCGCCAGCAGATCGCCCTGGGCGACGTCAACGGCCACGTCGAGGAGATGTACGCGGGGCACGTCATCGTCAAGACCTACAACGGCGAGGCCGACTCCATCCGCCGCTTCGAGCGCTACAACGCCGACCTGTACGACTCCGGCTGGAAGAGCCAGTTCCTCTCCGGCCTCATGATGCCGCTGATGAACTTCGTCGGGAACCTCGGCTACGTCGTCGTCTGCGTGGTCGGCGCCGTGCGTGCCATGGACGGGGCGATCTCCTTCGGCGTCATCGTGGCCTTCATGATGTACATCCGGCTCTTCACGCAGCCGCTGTCGCAGTTCGCGCAGGCCTTCCAGAACCTCCAGCGCTGCGCCGCCGCATCCGAGAGGGTGTTCGCCTTCCTCGACGAGCCCGAGATGGAGGACGAGTCCGGCAAGAAGGCGCGGCTGGGCAGGGATGCGCAGGGGAACCCTGTCCCCGTGCATGGCGACGTGGAGTTCAGCCACGTGCATTTCGGCTACGACCCGGACCGCACCATCATCCGCGACTTCTCGGCCTCGGTGAAGGCAGGCCAGAAGGTGGCGATCGTCGGCCCCACCGGGGCGGGCAAGACGACGATGGTCAACCTGCTCATGCGCTTCTACGAGATCTCCTCGGGGACGATCACCATCGACGGGGTGGACGCCCGCGCGGTGCCTCGCGCCGACGTCCATGAGCAGTTCGCCATGGTGCTTCAGGACACCTGGGTGTTCCGCGGCACCGTGCGGGAGAACGTCGTCTACTCGCGCCCCGGCGTCACCGATCGGCAGGTCGAGCAGGCCTGTCGCGCGGTGGGGCTGGACCGCTTCATCCGCTCACTGCCGCAGGGCTACGACACGGTGCTCGACGATTCGACGAGCCTGTCCCAGGGGCAGCGGCAGCTGCTCACCATCGCCCGGGCCATGGTGAGGGACGCGCCGATCCTCATCCTCGACGAGGCCACCAGCTCGGTGGACACGCGAACCGAGGAGCTCATCCAGAAGGCGATGGACGCGCTCATGGTGGGGCGCACGAGCTTCGTCATCGCCCACCGCCTCTCCACCATCCGCAACGCCGACATGATTCTCGTCATGAACGGCGGCGACATCGTCGAGCGCGGCACCCACGACGAGCTGCTCGCGCGCGGCGGGTTCTACGCGGATCTGTACAACAGCCAGTTCGCGCGGGTGTCGGTGGCCGAAGCAGGAGATGGGGGTGCGTCCGCGTCGGCGTCCGAGGAGTCCTGAGACCGGTTCCGGCGTGCCCTGGGGTCGAACCGGACGGAGCCGGCCCAGTTGGGGTCGGGAGCCGGGTGTCCTCGGGTGGTTCCGCGGAGGCGCATCCCTTCGCGGGGGCCTTGCTCCTGGCCCTTCCGCGTCGGCGCCCTCTCATGCCCTCCGGAGGAAAAGCCTTCCCGGGAAGTCCCCGCCCATGACGGCCCGTCCGTCGGCCCGCAGCACGAGGCAGGAGAAGGGGATGGACCCGTCCGTCGCCCTGCCCCAGCGTTCGGCCAGCCTTCCCGGGTCGCTGACGAACAGGGCGGTGGCCAGTCCGTCGGCGACGGCGGTCGGAATCGGGCTGGCGGTCTCCTCGACGGCCGTCCATGTCGCGGCGGTCTCCTCGACGGGCAGTCCGCTCGCGGCGTCCAGCAGGTGATGCAGCCGGTGATGGGCCGCGTCAGTCCAGTGGCGCCGGCTGGGAGCCGAGGCGCACAGGGATCCCGCGGACGGCTCGGCGACGCCGACGGCAAGCGATTCGTCATGAGGGTCCTCCAACGCCACCGTGATGGGCGCTGCGGGAATGGATGCCGCCGTGCCGAGCGTGGCGGCGGCGCCGGCGACTGAGCCATCGCGCGGGGCCGTGCCAGGGCCGGGATCGTCCGCGGTTCCTGGAACATGACGAGGGGCACGACGAGGTTCCGGGGTTCTGACGCGGATGTCGCCGCCCGCATCGACCAGCAGGACACGGCCGGAAGCCCCCGACGCGCCCTGCTCGCCGTCGGCCTCGAGGACCGCGCGGACGAGAAGATCGACGACATGGCCCTTGCCGCAGCAGCCGAAGTCCAGATGCACCGGTCCGCGCGTGCGCAGCGTGACGCCGTCGCGCCGCACGTCGCGCCTCCATGTGGGGCGTCCGTGGAGGGACCCGAGGCGGCGGGCCGCGTCCGGTTCGACGCGGAAGCTCAGATCGGCGCCGTAGCCCAGACGGATGAGGTCCTCGCCGACACAGGGGTCGATGCCGCCCTCGGTGGCCTCGTCCAGGGCGTCGACGAGATCGAGAAGAGGTCCGGCCCAGGCGGGGAACTCGAAGGTCCCTCCATGCACGGCCCCGCCCATGGCCGTCACCGTCGAATCCGCCCGGAACCGGGAGAGGACGGATTCATAGCCGTCGATCAGCGACCGCAGGCGCCGCGTGACGTCGTCGCCGAGGGGGCGGTCGGAGCGGATGAGGATGCCGGTGCCTAGGGCCTGGGGGAAGGCCTGTCCCTTCTACACATCTCCGAGCCCACGAGACTAAGGCGAATCTCGTATGCC
>CALEGL010000274.1 GCA_937876495.1 uncultured Bifidobacterium sp. | reverse complement strand
CACATCAATCGCCCGGTGGATTCCATGGAGGCGGCCGAGGCGGAGCCCGATGCCGACGGCGACAGAAGGGTCGAGCTCGTGCCGGTGGGCGGCTCCTGGCCGTCGCGGCTGAGCCGGGCCGGCCTGGGAGGCCGCGGGACGGACGCCCAGGCCTGATTCGCGGGCATGGGATCGAGGGGTCGTATAGTGGCTGGGGCGAGGAAGGGAGCGTCATGAGCGTGCTGGTGGTGGACACGGCCTTCGGGTCCTGGGTCGGAGTCGTCGGAGGCGATCCCGTCGGGGAGGCCGACTCCCGCACTCATGTCGAATCCCTGTCGCGGGACATCAGCCGCGCTCTGTCGGAGGCAGGACTCGTCCCCTCGCGGATCGACCGCATCGTCGTGGGGCTGGGTCCCGCCCCCTACACGGGTCTGCGGGTGGGGATCGTCACCGCGAAGGCCCTCGGATTCGCCCTCGGCGCGTCCGTCATCGGCATCGATGACCTGACGCCCCAGGCGCGTCTGACCGTCGCCCTGCGCGAGGGGGACCCCGCCTACGCCTCCCTGACCCGTCGCGAGCGCGCGCGGGCGGAAGCCGCCTCGGGCGCACGGCATCTGACGCTGGCCGTGAACGACGCCCGGCGGCGTCAGCTGTATGCGGCGCTGCTTGAGGATGACGGAACCCCCGTGCCGCTTCCACGCGTGGGCGGCGGAGGGCTGGACGGCAAGGATGCAGGACGGGGTTCCGCGTCCATGGACATCGACTATCCCGATGCCCTTGTGCGTCGCGTCAACGCCGCGATCACCGGCCCGTCCGCATCGCCCTGCGTGGTGGACGTCGCCGGACGGGGGGCCGCGCGCTACGACGCCGTGTGGGACGCTCTCGCCGCCTCGGGCCTCGTCACGGACGGCATTCTCCTCGACGGCGGGCCGCGCGGGCTGGAGCTGTTCGCCTCCGTCGCCGAACGTCGGCAGCCGCATGGCCCTCGTCCCGTGGAGCCGCTGTATCTGCGGCGTCCCGACGTTTCCGTGCCGCCGCCTCTGAAGCAGGTTCTGGGATCCGGACCGGCGACGAAGGCGGCGCAACCGTGATCGTCGCGGCCGCGGATCTCGATTCCGCGTCCCTGAGCCACGCCCTCGCCGATCTCGAGGCCCGATGCTTCGGTTCGGACGCCTGGACGCCCGCGATGATCCGGCAGGAGCTCACCGCCCCTGCACGGACCTACGTCGTCGATGTGGGGGACGCCGACCGTGCGAATGACGGAACGGGGAGTCCGGATCGTCCCGCAGGCGTACGCGGATACGCAGGATTCTGGTTCGACGGCGACGACGCCGAGCTCATGACCATCGCCGTCGCCCCGGAGCATCGACGCCGGGGGCTGGCCGCGGCCATGCTCCGGCGTCTGACGGATCGGGCGCGGGCCCTCGGCGCCAGGCGCATGCTGCTCGAGGTGCGCGTGGACAACGACCCCGCACTGGGCCTGTATCGCGGTTTCGGCTTCACCCGCATTGGACTGCGGCGACGGTACTATCAGCCCGAAGGCGTTGACGCCTACGTCATGGCGCTGGACCTTGCGCCGAGGACCGTGGGCTTCCGTCTGCCGCACGGGTCCGACGTTCAGGAGTCTCTGCAGTCCCTCCAGTCCTCGCATTCCCCGCAGTCCCCTCAAGGGGACGCATGGCCTTCGCATGCGGGCGGCCGAAGCGGCTGGGGAAACGACGGCGGGGATGACGGATCGGGAATCGAGGGATGATGGGCGCTCCGGTGGTGCTGGGAATCGAATCGACCTGCGATGAGACCGCGGCGGCGGTGGTGAGGGGACGCGAGCTCGTCTCCAACGTCGTGGCCTCCTCCATGGAGGAGCATGCGCGCTACGGCGGGGTCATCCCCGAAATCGCCTCGCGAGCCCATGCCGAGGCCTTCGTCCCCGTCGTCTCCAAGGCCCTGGCGGATGCGGGAATGAGCGTGTCGGACGTGGACGCCATCGCCGTGTCGGCGGGTCCCGGACCGGCCGGCTGCCTCGCCGTCGGCGTCTCCGGCGCCACGGCCCTCGCCCCGGCGGCCGGCACGCCCACCGACCGCGTGCACCCCGTCCTACGGCCTATCGCCCGCACCCAGCCGCCGGTCCGCGCCTTCCCCCGGGCACTCC
>CALEGL010000273.1 GCA_937876495.1 uncultured Bifidobacterium sp. | reverse complement strand
GCGGGGGGAAGCAGTCAGGTCTGATGGAGGGATGCTCCACAGGCGCGCTGCGGCGTGGGAGGGCATCGATTCCGAGGCCTGTCGAGACGTCTAAGACGTCTGAGATTCCTGCGACGTGCGGATGCATTCCGATCGAGTCCGTCAGGCTGTCAGCATCAGATGGGCGGCGACCATCGCCACGGCCCCCACGACGGCGGTCAGCGACAGCGTGAAGCCCGCCAGACGGGCGTTGCCGAGCACCCTGTCGGTGAACATCGTCGAGACGATCGCCGTGGGCGCCAGGCAGCACAGCACCATGGCCTGCCTGACGGTGGCGTCGAAGGGCAGCAGCGTCCAGGCGGCCACGGCGAGAAGTACCCCGCAGGGCAGCCGCCAGGCGAGCACTTCGAGCACGTCCCGCACGTCATGCCGCGTCGCAGGCAGCTCGGTGAGCATGCCCACCATAAGCATCGCGCAGAAGGCGTTGGCGTCCGAGAAGGGCTCGCAGACCTCGGCCACCCACTCGGGGAGTCGCATCCCGGCGATCATCAGGACGATCATCAGCATGTAGACGTCGAAGGACGGCGAGGTGATGAATCCGCGTATCACCCGTCTGAGCGAATCCCGGCGGCGCAGCCTGCGCGCGTCGCGGTCGGAGCTCAGCGGCACCGAGGCGACGGATGCGCCGGAGAGAACGGATGCGGCGTCGCCGCCGGTCGCCGGGGAGGCGAGGGAGACCTCGGAACCCGAGGAATCAGGGGATCCCGAGGAATCGGCGGCCACCGTCGTTCCGCGCGCCTCCTCCTCCTGATCGGCAAGAGATCGTCCCGGCTCGATATGCAGCAGCGACTGCGTGAGCACGTTGGTTCCGGCGGCCACCATCACGCAGTTGCCCACGTCGAACATCGCGGCCGGAACAAGCCCGGCACCGCCCACGAGGGCCTGCACCATGGGGAAGGTGAAGCAGCCGATGTTGAACCCTGAGCCGTTGAGCATGACGAAGGCCCGGTCGGCCCGCGAATGGCGCCGGGTGGAGACGAAGATGAGCAGCGGCGGCACCAGGGAGGCGACGAGCGCGAAGCCCGACACCCACAGCAGCGCGACGCTGTGCGGATTCGCGGCGAAGGAGTACGTGATGGCGCCGGGCAGCACGATGTCGAATTCGGCGGTCTGGACGACCCTGTAGTCCCGGGGGCCGAACAGCCTCAGACGCTTGAACGCGTATCCCAGGGCGATGATGGCCAGAAGCACGACGGGTCGTATGATCGCCGACATACCGGCAATCCTAGGCCGGGCCCCGCCGGGAGGACTGCCCGGCGTCGTTGGCCATGGCGGCATCGGTTCAGGCGGCATCGGTAGACCGTTGGCGTGGTTCGGCATGCCAAGGCGCCCGTCGTCGCCAGGCGACGGACCGTCAGCGCGCGGTCGTTGCGATCGATGGGGTCGATTCCCGCGCGGAACGCGGCACGAGGGACCCGAGGGAGCAGCCCAGAGCCAGCGCGGTGATCACGGTGAGCAGCGCGAGGACGCGGCCGGCGCCCGTCGTGGTGGCCGCCGCGACGTGGACGGGGTCGGCCCGCTGCGACGCGGCCACGATCGTGGTGGCGACCGCCGTGCCGACGGCTCCGGCCAGCTGCTGCAGCGTGTTCATCGCCGCGTTGGCATCGGTCTGCAGTCCCCGGGGAACCGCCGCATAGCCGTGGGTGATGGTCGTGGGCACGCACAGCCCCTGACCCACGGCGAAGACGGCATAGAGCAGGAGGTAGGTGGCCATGCCCGCATGCCGGAAGACGACAGCCATGGCGAGCACGGCGGCGAGGACGAGCGCGTTGCCGGTGAGGATGGGGCGGGCCGGTCCGAGGCGGTCGAGCAGCCATCCGCTGGAGGGGGCGAGCACGACGCCCAGGGCGCAGCCCAGCAGCAGCAGGCATCCGGAGGCGAAGGCGCCGGCGCCTAGGGAAAGCTGCCCGACGTTGGGGAGCAGATAGCCGAGGGCGAGCACGGTGAACTGGATGAGCATGACCATCAGCAGCGACAGGACGAAGACGCGGGAACGCAGGATGCCCGGGCGAATCAGGGGATTCGCCGCCCTTCGCATGCGTAGACCGAAAAGCGCGAGGGAAACGGCCGTCGCGGCGAGCAGCCCGAGCACCCTGGGGCTCGTCCATCCGGCTGAGGACGCCGTGGTGGTGGCGAGGATGAGGGCGGTGAATCCGCAGGACAGCGTGATCCAGCCGGGCCAGTCCATCGGCACCCGTTCGATGGGCGTCACCTGACGAATGCTGGCCGCGCCCATGACCAGAGCGACGACCATGACGGGGAGCAGGGCGGCGAAGATCGTCCTCCAGCCCCAGCGTTCGATGACGAGTCCTCCCAGCGAGGGTCCCAGCGCCGGGGCGAGGGCGGTGATCGCCGAGGCCGCGCCCATCATCAGGCCCATCCGATCGAAGGGAGCCTGGTCGAGGACGATGGAGAACATGAGTGGCAGCGCGATGCCGGTGCCCACGCCCTGCAGCAGCCGCGCGACCACAAGACCCGCGAAGACGGGCGTCACGACGGCCAGCGCGGTTCCGGCGAGGAAGAACAGCATGGCCGTGACGAACAGCGACATCGTGGTGAAGCGGCGCTTGAGCAGCGAGGAGACCGGAAGCATGACGGAGAGCACGAGCAGATAGCCGGTGACGATCCACTGCACGGTGGAGGTGCCGATCGAGAACTCGCGCATCAGCGTCGGGAAGGCCACGTTGAGGGCCGTTTCGACGAGCACCCCACCGAACGACATCAGACCCGTGGCCAGCACGGACAGCAGCAGCCGGGCGTCGACGCGGCGGTCGAAGGGAGCGGACGGAAGATCCGGCGTGGCGGTCCCGGGAGGGGACTGCCGCGCCTCCGAGGGCTCCCGTGGGTTTTCGGAGGCGGATGTGGGTTGCTGTTCGTCGTGGGTCCGGGTCATCGCATGCATCGCTCCTGCACTGTACCCGACGCCTCGGGGATTCGCCGGTTGCGTTTCGTTACATGGCGACGGCTTGGCGTCCCACCGGTTTCCGCCATACCGGTCCTCGTCTGCGATGGCCGCTAGATTGGACGGGTCGCGCGCATGGCGGAATTGGTAGACGCGCAGGATTTAGGTTCCTGTGGCTTAGGCCCTGGGGGTTCGA
>CALEGL010000272.1 GCA_937876495.1 uncultured Bifidobacterium sp. | reverse complement strand
ATCCTTCCGCCGCCCGAACTTCGCCTTCCACAGCCCCACGAAGGTCGGGATCAGGGAGATGAGCAGAATGGCCACGATGACGAGCTCGAAGTTGTTCTGCACCACCCTGATGCCGCCGAAGAAGTAGCCGAGCAGGGTGAACAGCGTGGACCAGGTCAGCCCGCCCAGCACCGAGAACGGCGTGAAACGGCGCCAGCGCATGCCGGAGATGCCGGAGATGAAGGGCATGAAGGTCCGGATGAAGGGGAAGAAGCGTCCGAGAAACACGGCAAGCGGCCCCCACTTCTCGATCATCGCCTCCGTCTTCGCGATGCGTTCGGGGGTCATCGCCTTCACCTTGCCCGAATCGATGATTCGGCGTCCGAAGAACCGGCCGATGACGTAGTTGCACTGGTCGCCGAGGATGGGCGCGCACCACACCACCGGCAGCAGCGCGGCCAGGGGCAGCGCGGCCACGCCGGTGGTGGCGTCGGGCGCGGCGAAGAAGCCGGCGGCGAAAAGCAGCGAGTCCCCGGGGAGGAACGGGAAGAACACGACGCCCGTCTCGATGAACACGATGAGGAAGATGAACCCCAGCGTCGGCGCCACGCCCATGCCTATCCACGTGGCGATGGCGGTTCTGGGGTCCTTGAGAAGCCTGACGAAGAAACTGATGGCGTTCATGGCTGCGGCGGCTCCTGAAGCTGATTGTCGATCGACGGTTCGCCGACTCTCCCGATGATTCCTGCTGTGGTGATCCCTGCGCGCCCCAGCGTAGCAAGCCGTACGGGGCGAGACCGATGACCCGTGCCTTCCTGACCCGAACGTTCACGTACCGCGTTCACCTACCGGCCATTCGTTCCATCGCGCTCCACGCGCGGGTTCCGTCGGTCTGTCGCTTCCCTCATCGCTTCGGCGTTGCGACTTCCGGGTTCGCGGGGCGAGATTCACGATCGTCAGATCCAGGACTTGAACCACATATGGCTGAGCCAGAACCCGTAGGGCACGGGCATCGCCGTCCAGATCGGGTAGAAGAACAGCGAGACGAGCACGATGACGCCCATCGTGACGCCGATCGTCGTCCTCCACGCCGTGCGGGAGACGCGGGAGCGCAGCCAGTCCGCGACGTAGCAGATCGCGAGGATGATCCACGGCAGGATGACGATGCAGTAGAAGGTGAAGGTGGTGCGGTGGAGATACTGCGCCCACGGGAGCCAGCCGCCGAGGAAGCCGGCGAGCACGGCCCAGATCCGCCAGTCGCCGCGGCGACGGATGGCGATGACGATTCCCGCGATCACGCAGGCCGATCCCAGCCACCAGATGAACGGATTGCCCAGGGACGTGACCGCGGACACGCAGCGCTGGCTGGTGTCCAGCGAGCACAGCCCCGGATGGCCGTCCAGCCATTCCCAGTAGAAGCTCGTCGGCCTCACCTGGAGCGGCCATGTGAGGGGGTTCGCCCTGTAGGCGTGGGGAACGTCCAGCGTGGTGTGGAACTTCCACATGTCCACGTGGTACTGCACGAAGGAGCGCAGACCCTCCGGCAGCCAGGTCACGCCCTGGCCGGGGTTCTGCGCGGCCCAGTCGTGCATGTAGGAGTCGGGATGGATGAACCAGTTCGCCCAGTCGGCGAGATACGTCAGCCCGTACAGCGGGACCATGTACAGGGCCGCGGGAAGGCCGTCGCGCATGACGCCGGACCATATCCAGAACCGATATCCCGCCCGGCGACGCTCCCAGGCGTCCCACAGCACGCTGAGCACGCAGAACACGGCGAAGAAGTAGATGCCCGACCATTTGACGCCGGTGGCCATGCCGAGCAGCACGGTCGCCCCCACGCGCTGCCACGAGAAGGCGATGCGCGGGCCCCGGGCGTCCAGCACCACGCGCGGATGCCGGCGCGTGCCGCGGACCAGCCAGCGCGCGGAGCGTCTGGTGGAATCCAGCCTGAACTGGCGGCGAAGCCTCTCGCGGGCATGGTCGCGGTGGATGAGCAGCAGGCTGAACGCACCGAGGGCGAACAC
The DNA here is from genome assembly GCA_937876495.1 of uncultured Bifidobacterium sp. GTDB lineage: Bacteria > Actinomycetota > Actinomycetes > Actinomycetales > Bifidobacteriaceae > Bifidobacterium. The sequence goes on along the minus strand of CALEGL010000272.1, from coordinate 1,738 downwards.
CATGATGAAGTTGTCGAGCAGCCCGGTGCGGCTCAGGACGATGCCCACGCCGTCGACGGACATGAGCACGCCCGCCATGAGGGCGATGGGCAGGTTATGGAAGAGACGCAGAGCCACGCGGATCATGAGGATGATGGCCACCGTCCCGGCCACGGCCACGCTGGCCCGCCAGGCGAAGGGGTTCGACGCCCCGCCGAAGAGCTTCAGCCCGATGGCGATCAGCCATTTGCCCAGCGGCGGGTGAACGACGTATTCGGCCGTGCTCAGCCAGTGGTTCGTGTCGCCGGAAGCGAAGAGGTCGTTGACGGCGACGTCCATGCCGTCGGATCGGACCGTCTCGGGCCAGTCCCTGGCTTCGCCGGTCATGATCATCGTCCAGGCGTCCTTGACGTAGTACGTCTCGTCGAAGACCACCGCCCGCGGCTCGGCCAGACGCCAGAACCGCAGCACGCCTCCGAAGGCGGCGACCAGCAGGGTGAGCAGCCAGGCGATGAGACGCCGGTGGCCGAGGAACGCCGTCATTCCGGCGCGCATGCGCCAGCCCAGACGCCATGCGGCGGTGCCGATGACGGCGTCCTCATCCGTGCCTCCGTCGGCCGTCCGCGCGGACGGCTCGGGCTCCGGCTTACGGACATGCAAGGCCGTGATCCTCATACGCGCTCCCATCGTCCCCCACATTAGGGGATACTGGTGGGCATGACCTCCATGACCGACCAAGCTTCCCAAATCCCCCATGATGACGCGGCGGGGGATGCGGCCGACGGCGGCTCAGGCGTCGGCCGCGTGGTGCTTGCGGCCACTCCCATCGGCAACGTGGCGGACGCCTCCGCCAGACTCGTGGATCTCATCGAGCACGCCGACGTCGTCGCCGCCGAGGACACGCGCCGGCTGTACGACCTGGCGAACAGGCTCGGCGTGAGGGTGGGCGGCCGCGTGGTCGTCTACCACGACCACAACGAGCGCGAACGCAGCGACGGCCTGCTCAACGAGGTGGAGGCGGGGGCCACGGTGCTCGTCGTCTCCGACGCCGGCATGCCGACCATCAACGACCCGGGGCTGGCCATCGTCCGTCGGGCCATCGAGCGTGGGCTTCCCGTCACCTGCGCCCCCGGACCCAGCGCCGCCCTGGACGCGCTCGCGCTGTCCGGACTGCCCACGGACCGCTTCTGCTACGAGGGCTTCCTGTCCCGCCGGCACGCCGAGCGAGTCCGTCATCTGCGAACCCTGCAGGCGGAGCGCCGCACGATGATCTTCTACGAGACCCCCCATCGCATCGCCGAGTCGATGGACGATCTCCTCGACGCCTTCGGCCCCGACCGTCGGATGGCCCTGTGCCGGGAGCTGACGAAGGACCACGAGGAGATCCGCCGTGGCGCCCTGGACGAGATTCGCCGGGGAGTGGCCGAGGACCCTCCGCGCGGCGAGATCGTGCTCGTCGTCGCCGGAGCCTCCGAGGACGAGGCGGATGCGGCGGCGGCCTCGGCCCTGAGCATCGACGATCTGGCGGTGCTGTCCATCGACCGCGCACGGGAGGACGGGCTGCGCATCAAGGACGCCATCGCCGAGGTCATCGAGGAGCACCCGCTGCCGGACCCGGCGCAGACGAACCGTAAGCCGGCGCACGCGGCCGCTACGCCGGTGCTCTCCTCGCCTCACGTCACTGTCCGGCTCGCTTCCGGTCTGTATCTCCCACCCCGTCCCGCCCGGCTCGTGTCGCCTCGCTCTCCTCCCCCGTATC